>CAYMXK010000298.1:0-4138 GCA_964393915.1 uncultured Prolixibacteraceae bacterium | reverse complement strand
GCCTACGTGGTGCAGGACGACGAAGGAGGACCTGATGTTGTGCTCGTTGCCAGTGGATCAGAAGTGGCTACCCTGGTTGATGGGGCTGCGCTGCTTCGCGAACGCGATGGAATTAAAGTACGGGTGGTCTCTGTTCCGTCAGAAGGATTGTTCCGCAGTCAAAGTGCAGAATACCAGCAAAGTGTGCTGCCTTTGGGTGTTCCGCGTTTTGGTATGACCGCAGGTTTGCCTGTTACCCTCGCCGGACTTGTGGGTGAGAATGGCAGTATCTGGGGTATGGAATCCTTCGGGTACTCCGCTCCGTTTAAAGTCCTCGATGAAAAACTGGGCTTTAACGCTGAAAATGTATATACCCAGGTGAAGATGTTATTGTCTTAAAACACTTCTCTTAAAATAAAAAAAGGCTGTCCTAATGGTTATGGACAGCCTTTTTTTTTGCCTGCTTTGGGAACGGGAGGAGTGAATGGCAGTTGTTCCAATGTTACGGTTGTTGCTTCAACCGTATTGTATGCAATGTCGGTTTACACCGTTACCATCTGCCCGGTGTTCTGAAGATTCAAAAGCGAAGGTGAAACCGTAATGCATTTTCCAAGTCGATAACTGTTTCTGAAGAATATAATATCCGTAAATCCTAAAATGAAATTTTTAGAATATTGCGTTAAATTGGTCTAAGGCATCCTAAGGTGTTGATATTGATTGAATTTATATCAGGATAAAAAGTATAGCCTGGAAATTGTTTTAATATTTGATAGATTTTTGCTTCGGTTTAATGGTTTTTATTAGTTTTCGCCCCCGAAATTTTTTAAACCACTTTTCAAGATATTATTTTTAAACAGCGTAAGTACTTATGGAAACAAGTTTTATAACTGACATTCTTCTTCCTGTCTCTTTGGGCATTATTATGCTTGGTATGGGTTTATCCCTTGTTCCTGCTGATTTTAAGCGGGTGGCCCTGTATCCCAAAGCAGCAGCCCTCGGCATTGTCAACCAGATCATCGTACTTCCGCTGATCGGTTTTCTTATTTTGCTGCTCATGCCAATGCGTACCCCCGAGCTGGCGGTTGGTATTATGATCCTGGCGGCATGTCCGGGTGGCCCTACCTCTAACCTGATCAGTCATATTTCAAAGGGGGACACTGCCTTGTCCATTACACTTACTGCCATCTCCAGCTTTATTGTAGTGCTCACCATACCTCTCGTCGTCAATTTTTCGATGAAGTATTTTCTTCAGCATGGTGAATATATTCCCCTTCCTGTTTTTGATACGATAATTAAAGTGTTAATTATTACCATTCTGCCGGTAACCATCGGGATGTTGATCCATTCAAAATTTCCCGCCTTTTCGGGCAGGATGAACAAGCCGGTTAAAATTATGTCGGGTATACTGCTTTTTGCAACCATTATTGGGGTGATTATCAATGACAAGGAGAACATCGTCAGTTTCTTTGAGCAGGCAGGACCTGTTGCTTTGGCTTTAAATTTATCGATGCTGTTGTTTGGATTTTTATCTGCCCGGTTAATGAAATTGCATACTTCACAGGGGATTACCATTTCAATTGAAACAGGGATTCAAAACGGGACACTGGGGATTGCCATTGCCGGCACGCTGATACGCAACCCTACCATGACCATCTCTCCCGCCATTTACAGCCTGATCATGTTTATGACAGCTGGCGTAATCATTGCCTGGATGAATATTAAGTACAAAGAAGAGAGGGTAGCAGCTTCCTGATCCGGCACCGTTTCAATCAATGATCTGTTTTATTCTTTCCGGAGCTTTTTGCCACCGGGCAATACAAGGTTGAGCAATACGCCCACCACAGATGCCAGCCCGATACCACTCATACTGAAATTTTCATAGGAAATAACTGCCCCGCCGATTCCTACGGTAAGTATGACTGCCACAATCACCTGGTTTCGTGTTTCGGAAAGGTTGGTGCGGCTATCCACTAAAGTTTTTATGCCAATGGAGGCAATCATCCCAAAAAGGAGCAGCATTATTCCGCCCAGAACAGCCTGGGGAATGGTTTTCAGGAATCCTGAAATTTTGCCCACCAGGGAAAATACAATGGCTGTTATGGCCGCTATGCGAAGTATAAAGGGATTGGTCACTTTAGTCAGGGAAATCGCTCCGGTTACTTCTGAGTAGGTAGTATTGGGAACACCCCCGACCATACCTGCAAGTGAGGTGGCAATACCATCACCCAGCATGGTGCGGTTCAATCCTGGTTTTTCGATAAAATTCTTTTCAGCAACTCCGCTGATGGCATACATGTCTCCAATATGTTCAATAAGAGGGGCAACAGCTACTGGCAGCATGAACAATATGGCAGCCCAGTTGAATTCAGGTTTTCCGAAGTTGGGCAGTGTAAACCAGCTGGCATCAGCGATGGCTGTAAAATCAACCTGCCCAAGGAAAATACCTGCCACATAACCGACAACTATTCCTACAAAAATGGGAATCAGTTTAATCATTCCTTTGCCAACCATAACTGTACCAACGGCTGTTGCCAGACTGATTATCGCCAGGATCCAGTGTGTTTTGGCCATATTGACGGCTACCGGAGCCAGCGACAAACCTATTATCATAATCACGGGACCAATAACCACGTTGGGGAACAGTTTCTCAATAAACTTAATGCCATAGGCTTTGACCAGTGCTGACATCACCCCGTAAACGAGACCCACGGCAACGATTCCGCCAAATGTCCCGGGCAGGCCGTACAATTCTGTCGATTTGATGATGGGTGCAATAAAGGCAAAGCTGCTTCCGAGGAAAACCGGTACTATTCCCCTGGTAATCAGGTGGAAAATGAGTGTCCCGACGCCGGCGGTAAACAGTGCTACTGCAGGATCGATGCCGACAAGAAGCGGTACAAGAACGGTTGCCCCGAAGGCCACAAACAGAAATTGAATTCCCAGGATGGTGTTGCGGAAGGTGAGTTCTTCTTTGGTTTTCAGTAGATTGAGTTTCATAAGACAATAAAGTTTTTGTTTGGCAAGAAAATATAGTTTTGTATAACATACAATACACCCCGTTAAATAGTTTTCACAAGTTATTAACTAAAATTACCCTGAAAAGCCATCGTCATCGGAGTGTGATTTTGCCCGCTGATTACTCTACGTTTGTCATTCCGGGGCGAAGTGCCAGTTTACGCCTCGATTGGGTGTCGAGTTGAATCATTTCATCATCATCTGGTTCAGGGGTGTTGCTGAAATAGACGTTATACAAGGCTCCGTTTGGCAGCAGCAATCTGCCTTTTTTGTTCGGGGGTATCCGCATATCCATGATATCACAATAAATCGAGTCACGCAGGATGTAATCTGTTAACATATTGATGATCATGGTATCTGAACTCTGATTGTGCAGGGTGATGGTTTTGAACAACCTGGAGCTTTCCGGAAGTTCAATCTCGTCGCTGCCAAGAATGGCGGAAAGCACCAGGAAACCTGTAGTTATAAAGGTATCTCCCACGATGTTGGCAGTCCTGTTCCCCCTGATCTTTTTGTGCCTTTCAACACTCGCGTCATCCCTGATGTACCTGGAACTGGCACAAGCCCAGACCAGGCAGTTTAAAATAATGGCTGTGAGCAGAGTTTTCATAAATTTTCAGTTGCTTATTTTCATTATTAGCACATTCCTGTTCAGGAAGATAGTCGCAAAGATAAATCAAGTTGGTACATGAAACCATATTTTCTTTAATTTTGATACCTCTTTGGAGAGCTGCCGGAGTGGTCGAACGGGGCAGACTCGAAATCTGTTGTCCGCCTTGCGGTGGACCGGGGGTTCGAATCCCTCGCTCTCCGCTTAATTAATTGATTGTTAGTTTCGCTTTTGTCGTTACCTGCCACCAGATCCATCACAATTACGCCGGAGATCTCCTGACAATAATTTTGTCTTTACTGTCGTATCAGCCATTGACATTTGCGAATTTCCCTTTTCTAACATTACTGAAATAATGTATATTTGCTCTGCGCTTATATTTCTCATCTGTAACTTTTTTTGGCTGGAGGAGGGAAAAATTGAACTTTATCCTTATGGGCAAAGTATTTTCGTTCTCCTTCATTACAAAAACTTTCATTTTATTAGTTGAGACAAGGATTTGTTATGTCTAAATCAAAATATCGAAAAATGAAG
>CAYMXK010000297.1:0-6139 GCA_964393915.1 uncultured Prolixibacteraceae bacterium | reverse complement strand
TTATAATCTTATGGAGTTGATTAATAATGACATTTCATGCAATCCTCGCCGCCGACCATATCTGCCGTCACTTTGGTAATTTCACCCTTGCTGAGCTGTTCATGCAGTTTTTCGTAGGTGTCGTAAAACGAATTGCCGGCAAACTGTACTTCTTTGGTCCGGTGACAATCCAGGCACCAGCCCATGCTCAGGTCATTGACCTGTGCGACTTTGTGCATTGTCTCAACCGGTCCGTGGCACTCAGCGCAATCGAGCCTGCCTGAATTTACATGCTGTGAGTGATTAAAAAATACGTGGTCGGGAAGGTTGTGAATTCTTATCCATTCAATGTGTTCTTCATTTTCAAAGGCATTTACGACCTTGGCGATTTCAAAACGCCCGCTATTTGTGCCTTCTCTTATGATCACGTGGCAATTCATGCAAAGGCTTGTGGAGGGAATTCCTGCAGATTTGCTGTGTTCAACTGTGTTGTGACAATACATACAGTCGATGCCATGATCACCGGCATGCACCTTGTGGGAGAATTTTACCGGTTGATCGGGCGAATAATACTGCTGCCTGCCCAACCTTGGAGCCTCTTCAACGACCATTTTGGCCTGCCATCCTATAGCACCCAGGAAAATCAGCACCGGAACAAAACGGTATCGGATCCTTCTCATAAAAAGAAGTTCAATTAGTGCCCATGTAATCAGCAAACCAAGAAAAATGAAGAACATCAGGTTGAAGTGCGTTGGCCTTGCCAATACAGGCCCTTCTTTGGCCAGATTGTCAAGATAACCTTTAACGTTTCTAAGGTCAGCGTCCTCTATGTCAACATTCTTGTGTACCTCGGCCATTTTCCCGCCCATGGGTTCCATAACTACCTGACGAAAAGCGTTAAACTCCTGGTCTGAGTATTTCAGGGCAATTTCAAAGGCCGAAGGGTTCCAGTTTAACGTGTCGCTATAAGTTAGATTATGGCATGACACACATGATTCATGATTCTTGTTAAAGGGCAGCAATCCTTTGAAGAACCGTTCCCCTCTTCTGAGATCAAGACCGTCGTCAGCAGGCCCGGAATTGGTTTCACCTGCAGCATTCAATTGAACCGGATTAAGCGCTGATATAATAAATGCAACGATTAGCAGCACTACCTTTAAAAGGGGGAGTGCTGATTTTTTTCTGTCAATGTACACCATTTTGTATAGTTAAGTTTTGTACAAAAAAGTAACGGCAAAATATTGAAAGTTTTCGATATTTAAATATTTTGGCTGCTAAGTAATGGCAAAAATCGGACATTTGTAGCATATGCAGGAGGATCTTAAATTGGTTTAAATTAAGATTAATCATAAACTATTGTAATTTAGTGAATTAAAAAACAGCATTTTTTTCGAATTTTATTATTTTACGTCCAAATTTTTTGTTATTTGTTTAACAATTTTCATGTTTTCAAAAAATTCACGGGCAACCACCCGCAATATGGTATAAACCGGTATCGCCAGTATCATACCGAGAATTCCGGCTATGCTGCCGGCAGCAAGGATTACCAGGAATATTTCGAGTGGGTGGGCCTTGACACTGCTCGAATAAATTAATGGCTGGAAAAGGATATTGTCGATAATTTGAACAGTAAGAAAAACCAGAACCATATACCCCAATAGAGGAAGGGTATATTCGGTAAAGTCCATGTTGATGTTAACCGCAGCCCCTATAATTAATCCAACCAATGCTCCAATCCATGGGCCCAGGTATGGGATCACGTTAAATAACCCGGCAAACAGGCCGATCACCACTGAGTGCTGCATGTCAAGTCCCACAATCGTTAACCCTATGGTAACGAGCAGTCCGACCATGAATACTTCAAACATCAATCCTGTAAAATAGCGGCGCAGTAACCTGGAAACTGAATCAAGTATGTTTTTTGCTTTTTCTTCGAATTCTGAAGGAACAAGCAATAAAATTCCTTCACGGAACATCCCTTCGTCCTTCAGAAAGAAAAAAGTGATGAAAGAAACTGCAAAGAAGGTAATCACGGCTTCTCCGAGCAAACCCACAATAAACCCTACTGTGTTGGAGACGCTTGACATATTGAGTTTCTCGGCCACCTGCTGGACGACAATCTCAAAGAAGGTTTTGTCATCAATGGTTACTGCTTCACGATTGGTGAAGTTCAGGAATTTAACAATTGGTTCCTGCAGCTGGGCAAATACTGAATCGTAGTCTATCGTTGAAAGCATCGAAAATTCCTTGATCAGCAGAGGGATCAGAAAACTGAACAATCCAATCACCACAACCCAAAGGGTAAGTAGCGTAATAAAGGCCGACAACAGTCTGGGGATCCTGAAACGGCGGTATTGTATTTTGTTCAGCCACCTTACCATGGGACGGCCGATGAAGGAAAGCACCAGGGAAATCAGGATATAGTTAACAATGGCACTGAAATACCAGATCAAAAACAAAGTTATCAACATCCCGATGATCAGGAGGATGGTTCGTGTACGGCTTTTCAAGTTGATCATAACTCTTGTATTAGGCTCTCCAAAATTAATAAGTTTTTTACACCCCGCCGGGGTGGCTCTGATATCCTGACTGAAATCTTGTTTTTACCCAATTAAGATACCACTGCACCAGATATCCGTTGTAAAAATGTGGCTTCAAAGGATGGCGATACCCGGCAGGTAACGATTTTCTAAGTTCTGCTGTTATTTCACGGTAAAAAACATGGTCAGCCAGCGGGTAATGCCACCTCCTGACGGCAGCGGGTGCATACCTTATGAGCAGTTTTTTTAACGGCGACGGATTTATCCATCCTCTCTCTTTCAACTTCAGGTCGAAACTGACACCATGCGAGAGAAAAATCTCCGATTCGAGTGTCTGGTTGTACAACGAGGCATAAAGGCGCTGATGAAAGGGCAGGGAAAGCATGGCATTCAGTAATTCCTTGTCGAAAAGCGGCACCACAAAGGGGATGTTAAAAAAATGATAAACCTGTGAAGAGTTACCGATAAATTTGCATTGCCTCTCTTCAAAATCCCAAAGGTCAAAATTTCTTCTGTTGCCTGCATCCTCCCTGAATACCTGCTTTAAAACCATGTCCGCAATCTGTTTCTTTTGAGAGGCGGAAACCGGCAGTGAATTGCCAAATGCCTCTATGATGGTATCAGCAACCTGGCTGGGCGAATCACTATTGAGGGAGGGATACAGATGAGAACCCCGCAGGAAATCTCCGGGATGGCCCGGCATTACAATGGTTTCTTCGCCGATCACTTTTTGCTCTTTCAGGTATTTGATGGCAAAGTAGTCCTGCAGGAAAGGCATCGAGGTGAGGTGCCCTGCAAAGGCTGCATACCGCTGAAATTCCATGTTGTCAGGGAAATTTTCAATTACTTTCGCCGTATAGGGAACGAAAATATACCTGAAGCCAAGGGTTTCAGCGATTTTTCGGGCCGTTTCCGATTCGGGGTTTCCCTCCCTTCCCCAGGTGGCGCACAGTACATCTTTATGGCCCGATTCTTTAAGCAGGCAGGCGAGTAGGCGGCTGTCGTACCCCCGTGTCAACGGCAGCAAAACCTGTCTGTTTTTCAGTAATTCTGCATACCGGGCGAAATTCTCTCTCAGCAGGACGGCCAGCTCCCCGGGGGTAAGTCCGTTAATGGTTTCCCGGGGTAAATCCTGTCTTATGCTGATGATTTCTCCGGACGTTATATTGATGCCAACAGTTTCTCCGGGCCTGACTACCTTTATGGAGCGCTCCAGGGTGAAGGACGCAGGTGTTACCCCGAACAGGTAAAAATAGGAAGCCGCCCCGGGGAGTGTTTGCCACGAGGTACTTTCATCAGGGAGGAGGCATTCGGGTTGGTCGCTTACTTTCAGTTCTGAACTCTCTGAACGGTAAAAAAGAGGATAACCCCACGAATGTCCTGTGTGCAGCCAGATTTCGTTTCCGGTATTCACGACCATTGAAAACTGACCGTTAAGATTTTTGCAGAAGGATGCAAACTTGTGAATATCAGATGTGTTACCGGTAATTAGCCTCAGGAAATCATCGCCTGTCACATATTTGCCGTCTGTAAAGGCAAACCCTGTAGAGGAGATGTTTTTGTCTCTTGCCCAATTGTACCTGGTCAATATGATTGCGCGTTTCATAGCCATATCTTCAGAATTAAAAGGGGTACGGTCACCATCAGGAATACTCTTAAACAAAACCAGAAGGTTTTTATAAGATTAACACCGGCAAGTCTGAGGGAGTAAATGGTCAGCAGGACAAATGAGATAAATCCGGTGAGGCTGTACAGAGCCACAGTCAGGGTAATATCTTTAAGGACCAGTCCGCCGATAGCAAGCGCCAACGCCCTGAAGAGAAGCATCACCACATTGAAGATCAATGATATTTTCTGTTTCTCCATTACTACCAGCAGATTCGCAAGGGGCGATCCGATGAAAACGGCAAATAACCAGGGAGCCATAAGTTGTCCCAAGGTACCTGAAAATGCCCACTCACTGCCAAATACCAACCTGAAAATATCATTTCCCCAAAACGCGAGTACCGTAAACGGGACGATAGCCAGAGTAAACTGTCTGGAGAACAGGTCATAAGTGACTTTTGCCAGTTCTCCGGGACTGTTTTTCAGAGATTGTGCTTTTTGTACAAATACGCTGCCTATTGAAATGCTGGATAGTTGTACAGGGATACTCAGGTAGCGGTGCGAAAATGAATAAAGTCCAAGCATGGTCGCTCCAAAGAAGGGTTTAATCATAAAGACAGGAAGCTGACTGCTCAGGTAATTGAACAACTCGCCGGGTACCGAATACCTCGGAAAGTTGATGTAGCGGCGTGCCAGATCCAGTTCACGGGGATGGCAGTACCCGATCCTGAAGGAGGATGTTTCGGGCAATCTCACAAAATAGATGATGAAGGTGACAATTTGTGCCATTACAAAGCCAATGAAAAGCCCGGTGCCGGGAAGTATAAAAAGCAAGGTCTGCAAGCCTCCGGCTGCGAGAGCCCTGGTGACCTCAAGCACTGACAGTTTTCTGAACATCCTGTTGCTAATGAGGATATTCCTGATAAGCTGCAGCCCGCCAAAGAAAAAAGCATATACAGGAATCATCAGCAGCATGATGATGCCGGAAAGATCAGTATTTCCTGAAACTGCCAGGTAGATGCTCAGGACTGCCAGTATGGCTAAATTGATAATGAAGTTGCTTTTGAGCGAAAACCGGAAAATATGCTGTTTCTCTTCCGTCGTTTCCGCCAGCAGGAGTGCCCGTTCATAACCTCCTGTCGATAATATCGATAAAAGTGAAGCGATGCTCAGAAAAAGTACAAAAATCCCGAAGTCTTCGGGTGCATAAAGACGGGCGATTGCCAGTGCAAAAAAAGCCGGAATAATCCGTGCGAAAAAGATGCCCGAAAAAAGTCCGGCAATATTGCGGTAAAACTCACTGCTTACCACCTCCCTTATATTGTCACGGATTTTTTTTATCATAACTGTTTAAAATCAGAGTAAAAATATAAAAATGTAGCTCCCTTGCCATAAATAGCGGGATTATGTTGACAAATATTCTTCCCCGGCGATTGCCTGATCCTGTATCAGACTGGTTTGTCATGCCGGTTGGAACCCTATTATTTGTTAAATTTGCAATTTAATAAGACCCGAAATGGAATTTTTACTTGATAATGCCTCCAATGAGCAACATTTTCAGAAGATTCTGAAATCCATTGCGATGTATAAAAGCGGTGAGGTTGCTGACAATATGAAGATGAGGGGAGTTATTTACAAAATGAACTGGGGTGTTTCCATTATGGACCTCAGGCGTATTGCCGCTGAATATGAACCTTCGCACCTGCTGGCGCTGAAATTATGGAACAAGCAATGGCGGGAAACCATGATACTGGCCACCATGCTCGATGAACCCGACAAGGTTACCGAGCAGCAAATGGATTTTTGGACGAAAAGCTTTGAGAACAGTGAGATCGCAGAACAGGCATCGGCCAATCTATGGTGGAAAAGCCCTTTCTCCTATGTAAAGGCGCTGGAGTGGTGCAGAGGGAAAAAGCATTGGCTGCACTATACGGCTGTTCATCTGATGGGCCGGCTGGCCATGATGGATAAAAAGTCTCCCGACGAAATGTTTGAACCTTTTTTCGAAGAGTTGG
>CAYMXK010000296.1:0-6196 GCA_964393915.1 uncultured Prolixibacteraceae bacterium | reverse complement strand
TCATTTCCATACTTTGTATAGCCGGCAGGATCAAGACAATAAGTGCCATAATACCATACCCCGTTGTGAACCAAAGACCCGCTCGGGTATCGCCCGGCATATGGTGCTGCAGGTGAACTCTTGTCAAGCCCGATGCTGTATGCCGTTAACGTGAGGGGGTCGTCTCCCACGATCACACCCTGTCCGGTGGTGATGTGGACCGGGTCAACCCAGGATTGCGACCAGTCAGTATAACCATCCAGACGTTTTGTTCTGCCGTCTGTCCAGGGAGAGTACAAGGTATCATTTGATGCCCAGGCCGGATACCATGTGTCACCATAACGGAAACCGCTTTTAACACCTGAAAACTTAATCCCTGTTAATTCTTTGGATTGTTCAAAAGGACAGTCTGCCGGAGTCTCAGAATCCCACACAAATGGCTCAAACCTCAGGATTACCGGTTTTAAATCCGCTGGTTGCGATTTTGCAATTGTAACTGTGAATAAAAGCAGACTCAAACAAATGAAATTTCTGTATGTTCTCATAATTCCTGATTCAAGTACTTTTAATAATCATAGATAAAGCCAAGCCGATAAACGTAAATAATTTTTTAGCCATATAAGTTGAGTATTTTTCAAAATTTTTAATCATCATTAAACAAAGATCTCGCCCTGTCTGGTTTTGGGGTGGTTGGGATCAGGGTCAACCACCCCACCAACCTTAAGGGAAATACAACTTTTGGATCAATTCAATCTGCTTAATCGATTGTTTAGCGTATTCTTCATTCCAGCTGGTATAGATAAAAGCCATATCGCGCTCCAGGTCATGCCCGTCAAATGAAGGATGGCCTTCCTTCGGATAAAACACCTTTGCAAGCGCTTTAGCCTCGTTCAGTGTTTTAGGAACTATGGATTTGTAATGCTCCAGGGTTTCAAAGATTTCCCTTGAAGGTAATAATCCAGCAGCCTTAATGCTGTCGGACAATGCATTATTATTCTCCGGTGGCCTTCCCCAGAAATGAAGCAATGGGCGGAGGTCAGCTCCGGCGGCAACAGACATTCGTAAAATCCTGTCATCGGTCGGATGGTGTGTCTTTGTGATGACAATTCCCCGGTTATAATCCTCGTTCACTTTTTTAAACATATCCCCCAGGGCATCCCATCCAAACAGGCGCACAACATCCACGTACTTGCCATGTCCACGGTGCTGGTAAGACATACGGTCCCTGTTTAACGGCTGATTGTTTCTGAAAGGATCAGTAACCATCAAGGTGATGGCAGCCATATCCAGATCAATATGAAACTGGTTGCTGATTGACCACCCAAAAGCAGAATCCAGATCCATTTTAAATCCATTATTTGCAACTGCCACATGCAATAGGTTTACAATTGATTCAAATTCATCAACAAAAAAGGAGGGAATATGCGAGTGCCCCATTTCATGGAAAATCACCCACGACTGCTCTACAGGTGATTGCAATATATTATGGGTGCCCTTTCCGTCTGATTTTTCCACTGGGTTATAAGTAACATTGATCTCCGGATAGCCCGGTGCATGAACACCCGCCCGCATAATCGCATCTACCTGCCGGAACATAGTATGTGTCCCCTGTATCCTTGGCTTACCTAAAAGATCACTCACCGCATCCATGGCAATATCATACCTGTAAAGCATGGTTTTAGGGTCATCAAAATCATAGATCCAGTTTGTGGGCACCTGCATGAGGAATTTATCAGACTCAAAGTCGGCCCACGCTCCCGGGTGATGACGCTCAGTTTTTTTCCACTCCTCCAGGGTTGTTCTGTTATAATCCCTGGTTGAAAAGTAGGGAGAACGTGCAGCTCCGGTTATTTCCAAATCGATGATTCCATCGTCTTTACCTTCCGGTACTTCAAAATAAATGTTCCCTCCGAGCGGAGAACCTACTGTAATAATTTCACTGACAACAGGATAGATGATGGTTGCCCTGTCAAGCCGGGCAATCCTGTTCCGGTACCGCAAATCCCAGAAATGAGTTCCCACCCTGATTGTATATCCCTTATTTACAACAGATGAAGGCACCTTTATTTTTACAATCGTGCCGGGGGCAACATAAGCCCCTGTCGGACGACGCGAATACACGTCCTTGTGAAAATAAATGGGAGTACCCCAGTTTGGAGTTTGTGATGCTTTTACCTTAACACTGTACACATTATCCGCATTCTTCGGAGGATCTACCTTTCCGGGGAAATATTCAGAGGACTTAAACATTGCGCCTTCATATAACTGAGGTAACTCTTCCAGCTTTGCAGAGCTGTAAGTTCGTGTAATGGCATCCATGATATAAAAAAGGGCATAGTGAATCTCCATTCCTGGCTTTGTTTCCCGGGGGAGGATAATTCTTTCCCCCTCGATATCGAATAGTGGTCCGGCAGTATTCTCATAGGTTCTTACCAAATCAAAAGATTGTTCAATAATCTCTTTTTTTATTCCAATTGCTGAAATATTTGCCTGAACAATGGAGTCAAGCAGCATAATCTGGGTGGCCGTAAGAACCGATTCACCAGTCAAATGCTTTTTCAACTTTGTGAAAGATTCCGCGAGTTTTGCGGAAGGGGTCTCCACATCCATTTTGCTGATTGTCTGATACCAGCATTTTTCTTCTTTTGCAGAACCTGGACCTCCGAAAAACTGACCGCGTGAAAAAACGACCGGCCCCACCTGGTTAAACAGGTATTTATAGTTTCCATTGCTGCCGAAAGCAACATTCACCGGCTCTTTAAAATTTTCTTCCGGTCCGCATTCCAGGTAGCCTGCAGGCCCCTGCCCCATTATTGTCAGCGAGATCAATAAAAAAAGTACTACAATAAAATTTCTATTCTGCTTCATCTCATTATATTGTTGGTTTTTAAGTTTTTTGACGTAACTCCCATGGTATTAATAATGATTCTCCTTTGTGAATATTGCATATAATGGTCGTTTCACGCTATCTATATGGTTCATTGGTATGTATTCCATTATTTCCATTTTTAATAAATTTTCCATTATTGGTATGCTGCCCACACCTTCATCTTCCCAACGTCCCTGTTGGCCCAACTGTAATAGGGTACATAAGTGACCTCCAAAGACGTCTTGGCTGCATTGGAAGCCTTACTTTTCAATGAAACAACGCCACCCAATACATCCTTTTCAAAATCACTGGTTATTTCATCAAAGTGAACCTTGAATTCTTCTGTTGCATTAAAGTAAGCGGGATTGTCCATCTCTTCCATACAATAGACCACCGGTCCGCGCATCAAAGCCACCTTCCCTTTTGTATCTTCAATTGCCGGATGACCAAATACGGCATGCGGAGTCATGGGGAGTTCAAGTTCAACCCGGTCTCCTTTCTTCCATTCCCGGTCAATGACCGCATAACCGCCTGCCATATCAGGCTTTCTTATCCGCTTCCCGTTTACCTTTATGACGGTACCCGGTCCGGAATTTGAAGCATTGTCAGTAAAAGTGTAGATATCGCTGTTGGATAAGAACTTACCTGTTGCCCATGCCGGGATCCTGACATACAGCTTAAACGCTTCATTTTTTGCAGGATCAACGTAAACATCCACATTTCCTTCCCATGGATAGCTGGTTTCCATCCTCAGATTTACATCTTTGTTAATTATTTGTATATTTGCCTCATTACCAATAAATTGATTGATATAAATCCCATCAGCATCTTTGGCATAAATTGTTGATCCGATTTCCGGAAGAAACCTAACCATATTGCTTGGACAGCAGGCAGGATTAAACCAGGGCCTCCGGATGGATTTTCCTTCATATTCAAGCGGATTTCTGTAGAAAAACTTATCCCCGCTCAGGGAAACACTGGAAATGGCAGCATTATATATCAGCAACTCCACCAGATCTGCATATGCGGCATCACCGTGCAACAGGTTCATGCGCCTGTTCCAGAATGAAAAACCCATGCCCGAGCATGACTCGCAGTAGGCGGAATGGTTTGGAAGTTTGTATGGTGTTCCAAAGCCTTCATCATGAAATTCGTGGGTACCGATTCCGGCGGTTACATAAAGTTTTTTTGTAGTTATATCATGCCAAAGTGAATCCAGAGCAGGCAGGTACCTGTCTGATCGCGTTTCGTGTGCAAGGTCAGCCATTGCCGAATACATATAGACTGCCCTCACCCCATGACCGGTTGCATGAAATTGCTTTTCGACCGGAAGATGGTCCTGCCGGTAGGATGGATGTCTCCACCGGTTGGGTGTTCCGGCAAGGGGATCGTTATCAGGCGGAACAGTATCAACTCTTTCAGGATTTCCCCGTTCATTGATAAAAAATTCGGCAAGATTGAGGTATCTTTTATCACTGGTCGTTTTATACAACTTGTAAAGTGCAAGTTCTATCTCCTGGTGTCCGGGAACTTCAATCCTTTTTCCAGGGCCGAAAATTGAATCAATATGGTCGGCCAGCTTTATGGCGGCATCCAGCAGTTTCCTTTTACCTGTTACCTCGTAATATGCCACGGCAGCTTCAAAGAGATGGCCTGCGCAATACAACTCATGGTCCTTCTTAATATTCGTCCATTTTCTCTCCGGATTGATGGCAGTCCAGTAGGTAAAAAGGTACCCATCATCCTCCTGTGCAGCAACTATCCTGTCAATCAGACTGTCGGTGAACGCTTCCAATTCCTTATCGGGAGTATGATGAAGCGAATAGGCAACACCCTGGACAATTTTGTAAATATCCGAATCAGCGGCAAGCTTTTTATCGTGTTCCCCTTTAACTCTACCGGAGGCAATGTCAAAATTTACCAACGAAGTTTTACCCGATTCAAAAACGGAACGTATCCCGTTCTTCTGGTTGAGTTTTATCCTGGGCGCCCAGAAATCGTCATTAATCCTGACATCCAGGTAGGATACCGGTTCAAGGTACTTTGTCTGACCCGCCTTTTGGTCGTAGCTGTCTGGTTGACTGCATGCTGAAGGCAGAATTAATAAACAGGTAATAAAAAAAGATACACGAATGAAGATAGATTTTTCCTCAACAGTTTTTCTTGCCATTTTGTTTGTTTTATACATCTTTCTTCTATTTTACACCTTGCCCGGCAACTACTCTTGTCATTTACATGGACCCGGCAATTTCATATATAAGCTGTTTCCCTACAAATTCTATTTTTTAGTAAAAATAATTTCTGCCTTACCCAGCAAGCCCGATTTCAGCAAGGGGCCGTTTGCCCTGAACCTGCTCGTTTTGACGTTCGTGCTGGTGTATTGTGTCTCCCCGGGATTTCTCAGATCTCCCACTATCCGGTTGTTCCAGGTGTTTAAGACCTGAACCGTGATGGTGTTGTTTCCAGCTTTCAGCCAGGGCGTAATTCTGGCTTTATATGGGGGCAGCCAGACAATCCCACAGTCATTGCCATTGATGGATACGCGCGCCATCTCCTGGATGTCCTCAAATACAACATATGCTTCTGTCCCTCTGGCCAGGGCATCATCTCCAACCGAAAAATCACGGGTATAGGTGGCTGTTCCGGAGTAATACTTTACCCCTTCCTCCTCCACGTCAGACCAGCTTATGAGCTTCGCCATGCTGAAGGATTCCGGGCCACCCATTTCCCTATTGAAAGTCAATTCCCATCCGGAAGTAATATCAACCGGTTCTGATGCTTTTTTTGTTCTATGGAAACCAAACTGTAAGTCGTACTTCAACCCTGCATCATCTATCTTCGTTGTATTTTGCCTGAACACCACAAACCTTGAAGCCAAGGGATCCATTGCCAGTTCAATGCTTATTCCGTTTTCTGTTTTTGTGTATTCCACCTTCCGCTGCACCAATCCTGTTTCAGCGTCCCATAACTCGGGTTCCATGCTGCCGTTAACCCTGAATACTGCGGTAAAGTGCTGTACTGATTCGCTGCTGTTGGATACGAAGTATATCTCTTCTGTATCCGTCTGACGATGAATATAGTCAACTTGCCGGTCGCAGTTGTCAATCCCGGTTACTTCAAAATCTGGACGGATATTCAGCTCCTGCAGCACCTCCTGTAATGTTTTTCCCCAGTATACTGTTCCCTTGCCATATTGATTGGACAATACGGTTTTTCCATCACACTCTCCCCATATTTTATCTGCGATGTCTTTTACCTCCGTATCACAATCAGGAAAACCCTTCAGGGAAGTGCTCCTCACAGGTTTCGGGCCGAGGACTGTTGCCCCTTCAAAAACCAGCTTTTCAA
>CAYMXK010000295.1:3274-6244 GCA_964393915.1 uncultured Prolixibacteraceae bacterium | reverse complement strand
TTGAACACTATGTATCATATAATTCAGATTCTTCGTCAGATTTCATAATCTCAATTAATAATTGCTTTTGTCTTGCTTTCATTTCCTTCTTGTATTTTGCAATATCCTCATATCTTATCCTTCTGTGTTTCCCGATTTTAGTAAACTGGATTTCACCTTTTTCAAGTAATTTAATTAAATGAGGTCTGGAACATCCTAGCAATTCTGCGGCTGCTTGAGTTGTCATTTCTGTTGCAATAGGTACAATAGAAACAAGTCTTCCCTTGCTCGTTTCTTCAAGAATTTTTACTAAGAGCTTTAAAGCATTTAGTGGTATCCTGATTTTTTCAGAAGTTTCTTCGATTTCAATCTCTGGATTCTCTTTTTGTAATTCTTCCAACATTGAAGCCAATGCATCATAAGATTCCATTGCAGTTTTCTGCTCCAGTTTTGATGGTCTTTTTATTTCTTCAATGAATTTCATAGCATATAATTTTAATTGACCGTACAAAATAAACGAAATAAACTAAACAATGTTTCGAATATTGCATTTATTTTAATTCTTAATTTTATGATTGAGAAATACTGAAATGGTTGTAATCCATTCAAATAATTTTACAGTTATGGCTAATTTTTTGCGACACAATTTTGATAAATTTATATCTATAACGTTTGGTAATAATTCACACCAACCTCTCATAAAAAAAGTTGCATCTTTCAACTGTAAGGGGAGCCAGACAGGACAAGAGGTCATTTTTGACCTCTTTTTTTGTTTCTGACCCTTCGAAAACCCTGTAAACACTGAGTAAAACCTGAACAGGGGTGGTGAATTCAAAAGTTGCAACTCGTCCGGTTAGCTTAGAAATTCACGATTTTACATTTTTTCACCGACCAATATATTATCTTTGATGTTTCACGATTCTATGCTTTTTAGTAATTTCGTAATCTATGAAAACGAAAGATGACATAAAATCCTTTTTATCGCAGAACAAGAAATTCTTCCGTGATCAGTTTCATCTGTCCAAAATTGGATTCTTTGGCAGTTATGCCAGAGGAGAGCAGCGAAATGACAGCGATTTGGATCTGATTGTTGAGTTTGAGGAAAACACTCAGAACTTGTATGAGCTGAAACTTTTGCTAAAAGATTTTTTCAGGAGAAACCTGGGAGTTGAGGTAGATATCTGCCGTGAAAAGTATATAAAGCCGCGGATTAAAGAATCAATTATTAATGAAGCCGTCTTTATCAACTAAGGATTTCCATTGCCTTGAGTTAGTTCTTGAGGCCATCTCCCGGATTGAAGAGTATACCTCCATATTTAATTCGGCCGATGAATTTAATGCAGACTACCGTGGCTTCGACGCAACATTAATGAATTTTGTGGTGATTGGTGAGATGGTGGGAAAATTATCTGAGGAATTCAAAAATAGCAATTCAGATGTCGAATGGCAAAAAATCAAAGGGTTCAGAAATATTGTTGCACATGATTATTTTGGAATTGATGCAGAGGAAGTATGGCAAATCATTAAAAATAGATCCGAACCTCAAGTCTGACATTAACCGAATTATTTCCGAAGTGGAAAAATAGTTGTAAGTGAAGCTTTGCGGTATATTAGTTGCATCCTCTGACTGTCAGGGGAGCCAGACAGGACAAGAGGTCATTTTTGATCTCTTTTTTTGTGTTAGGAACCTCCAGACATAAAAAAATATGATAATCTCATTTTCAGGTTAATATTCCCTGCTCCTCACCTTTCCTTCAGCCACTCACCTTGTTATAGTACCAGAACCTACTTAAAACTTTAGCTTATTATTTGTCTGATACTGCTTGAGGATTAAGAATTTGAGGATAAATATTTTTCCCAGGGAGGATATCGATTCTCTTTTTTTATAATGGTTTTTATTTTTCAGTAAGGATCAATGATTTATCTAAGTATTTATAATAAAATCACAAACACTTTTTTTTATACTTTTAGCCACACAAAAAAATGAGATGCTCAGCTTTAAACGATTCCTGCTCCTGGTTCCATTCTTCCTTTCCGGAGGAATATTGCTTAATGCCCAGGAAAGTGGTATAAACCGTGATAAATACCGTATAAAAATAACCCGGACCAACGAGGCTATTAAAATTGATGGCGTGCTGGATGAGAATTCCTGGCAAATTTCAGAGAAAGCTGAAAATTTTATCCGGGTGACTCCGGTAGATACTGGTTTTGCAATTGCAAAAACTACTGTTGTAATCACCTACGATAAATCGTATATATATGTTGGGGCAGTCTGTTATGATCCATTACCAGGGAAACGGCCAGTAGAATCATTACGCAGGGATTTTGAGTTTAACAAAAATGATAATTTCAGGGTACACCTGGATACCTACAACAACCTGACTAATGGCTATGCCTTCAGCGTTTCTGCAGCAGGAGCCCAGGGTGAAGGAGTGATAAACAATGGAAACCAGTCGAGCTTCACCTGGGATACAAAATGGAAATCTGCGGTGAAGAGTTATGACGATCGCTGGGTCGCCGAGATGGCAATCCCTTTTCGCAGTTTACGTTATTTCGCGGGGGGAGAAGTTTGGGGAATCAACTTTGGCCGGCTCGATCTTAAAGCGAACGAAAAATCAGCATGGGCTCCTGTCCCGCGACAGTTCCCGCATAATTCCCTTCCCCATGCAGGAACTTTGGTTTGGGATATGCCTGTTGATAAAGCTGGATTACGGATGTCATTCATTCCATATGCCACCTCAACCGTCCTTAAAAATACAGAAGCAGGAGAACCTGCAAAGTGGAAATGGAATGCAGGATTTGATACAAAAATGATGTTGTCAACTTCCATGAACCTTGATTTAACAGTTAACCCTGATTATTCACAGGTTGAAGAAGACCGGCAGCAGACGAATCTCGATCGCTTTGAATTGTTTTATCCTGAAAGGCGGCAATTTTTTCTTGTGAACAGTGATCTGTTTGCCAACCTGGGAAACAGCACGGCACGGCCTT
>CAYMXK010000295.1:0-3264 GCA_964393915.1 uncultured Prolixibacteraceae bacterium | reverse complement strand
TTCTTTTCAAGACGCATAGGACTTAATGTTCCTGTGAATTTTGGGGGAAGATTAACCGGAAGAATTGGCAATAAATGGAGGATTGGAATTATGGATATGCAGACGGGCTCCAAAGGAGAAACACTTTCCAGTAATTTTGCAGTCGCTGTTTTGCAGCGGGAAATTTTCCGCCGTTCAAGTATTGTAGGATTCATTGTTAATAAACAAATTACTGAATCGTTTAATGACACGTTGTTCAATGCATCCCGTTTTAACAGAGTGGCAGGCCTGGAGTATAATTTCGCCACAGAAGATAACCAGTGGCAAGGTAAAGTTTTCTATCACCAGTCAATCTATCCGGGATCGGACAAAAATGCTGCAGCGCTTTCAGGAAACATAAGCTATTCCTCTCAGTATCTGAAAGCCGTTATAGATCAGTCGTGGATAGGATCGGATTACATTGCTGAGGCGGGCTATATCAGACGAACCGGTTTCTACGAGATTGCTCCGGCTGTGAATTACCTGTTTTATCCATCAGGATCAGAAAAAATAATCAGCCATGGTCCAGGTGCCAGCTTCAACATGTTACTTGACCCGGAATTAAATGTAACTGACCGGACAACACAGCTTTCATACATTATCAGCGGGCAGAATAAAAGCCAGCTGTCGATACGCGCTGAAGAAGAGTTTGTTAAGCTTAAAAATGCTTTTGATCCTACAAATACAGGGGGAGTGAAACTTGCCGCAGGCGAGCAGTTTACCTGGAAAATAGTCAGGGCAGAATTTACTTCTGATCCCCGAAGATTATTAAATTACAGCCTGAATACCACCAGGGGAGGTTACTTTAACGGAACCCGTTGGAACATGCGTGGGGTTATGAATTACAGGTTACAGCCTTATGGTAGCATTGGAATGACAGTAAATTACAATAACATATCGTTACCTGAACCCTATAACAGTGCAGAATTAATCCTTGTGGGACCAACACTGGATGTAACCTTTACTGACAAGCTATTTTTCACTACTTTCGTCCAGTACAACAACCAAATCGATAACCTGAATATGAATATGCGGTTTCAGTGGCGTTTTGCACCAGTATCGGATCTGTTTGTTGTATATACAGAAAATTCCCACGCCGAAAGTTTCAGGAATAAAAACCGGGGGTTGGTAGTTAAACTGTCGTACTGGTTTAACTAAGTAAATATCCAACAGTTAAAATAACGTGAGTAAATTCCAAAAGGTAAAGTAGGACTGAGGCAAAAAAACAAATAAACATATTGCCAGTAAAGAAAAATGTCTTTTCTTATCATTTTGAAGCATTTCCGATTGCAGGTTAATAGTGATATCTGCATTGTGCAATAAAAAGGGTATTATTCTCAGCTTTATATACCAGGCGGTGTTCTCCTGTAATTCTTCTACTCCAAAATCCCGAAAGATTTTGTCTGAGGGGTTCGGGTTTGCCAGTTCCTTCAAAGGGTGCGCGTTGACATTCTTTTATCAGGGAATTTATTTTACGTAAAACTTTCTTATCATTATCCTGCCAGTATAAATAATCTTCCCAGGCAGATATTTCCCAGAAAATATCCATTTACTCTGAAATATTATGTTTTACCAAGTTTGTTTTTGCATTAATGTTTTCGATAGCAATTTCAAGCCTTTGACGATTTGCTTTACTTTTATTCAGATGTAAAGTTTCCTGCATGGCGTTGTATTCCGCTAACGACATCATTACAATGCTTTTCCCTTTTGGTCGGTGAACGAGCAAAAATTCTTCATTGTCTGTAACAGCATCGAGATTTTCTTTTAAGTTTTGTCTCAACTCTGAATAATTAACAGCTTTCATCTTTTAAGTTTTATACGTACAAAATTAAGTACTTTTTTGTAAAAACCTATAAACATTGAGTAAAACCTGAACGGGGTGGTGAATTCAAAAGTTGCAACTCGTCCTTTTTCTTGCAAGGTTCACCGGATCATCTTTTAAATTCTGGGTTAACTAATTTCTGACAAATAAGTTAACTTATTGTATATTTGTACTTATGAACAGGAAAAGTAAAAGTATAATTCATCTGATAAAAGTCAATATTGCTGAGATTGATCCTGAGGCCCGGGTAATTCTTTATGGCTCAAGAGCATAAAACGTGTAAAATGACTGCAGCTGAATTGATAAAGCACCTTCAACAAGTCCATCCGGATACAAAAATTGTGGTCCGGGGTTATGAGGATGGTTATAACGATATTCAAAAATTAAGAAAGATCAGGATTAACTATTGCCCTGATGCCGAATGGTATTATGGTGTCTATTCCGATAGTAAAGGTCCTGGTTCTATTGACGCGATTGACCTATACGGAGAGAACCCCAATGAGAAGAGTTGAATGGCTAAGCGTAATATTCCAAGCCGAAAGTTAAAGCTGCGGGTCGATTATGTTCCTTGCCTTCTGTCGATTGCTCACAGCCAATAATTTTGGCTGAAATTAGTCCGGACCGTTACAATATCATTGATGGTCATCACCGGATTGAAAAAGCGCTCCGCACCAATATAGCTTTTGTCCTTGCATATAAAATAAAAATGGAACAGTTGATCAATTATTTTATTGACCTCAGGGGATATAAAGCCTTTGTTGATTTCTGGAATTCAAAATTGAAAAACAGTTTCTGATAAAGCACGCTGCGTGTCTTTTTAAGAATTTAGTATGTACGCGAAAACTCCTTGAGGAACAGGAGATCAGGCTACCTTTATTCCATTTTTTAGAATCTCCTCCAGAAATCCCGCATCATCAAAATCGTTCTCGATCAGGACAGGTTCAATCCGGTCATCGATTTGCCTGCGAAATTTCCAGAGTAAGGGATTTACCGTAAAAAAGTCACCATCCGCCTGCCTTACAACCACAACCACATCAATATCACTGTCTTGCCCCTGAGTGCCTTTTGCATAAAATCCAAGTAGCCAGAAAAGTTAACGACTTCCCGGATCCGGTACCTGAAGTAACCACAAAGCTTTCATTGCGGCTCCCGATTTCAGTGGCTTGTGTTTGATGGTGGAAGAGTTCCCAGCCCTTGAAACAATATCCGATATGTTTGTTCAGAACACCACGGGAGATAAGTTCATCCCCGTAAGTCGGGTAGATTGTTTCCTTAAGGGTTTGCCCTTTCTTATCCAGGGTTTCATGATCGAAATCATCCAGTAACTCCAGTCCTATGGCAAACACCCTAAGCATTTCATACTCTTCGGAGGTGGTCTGCTCAGTCATGGCACGGTTCAGTATACGGATACCCGTTTTCAGGTA
>CAYMXK010000294.1:0-6269 GCA_964393915.1 uncultured Prolixibacteraceae bacterium | reverse complement strand
CCCTGACGTAAATCCTCGTGATGGCCAACGGTGAGATTCTCCCAGGTAATCGATCCCTGTCCAGAGAAACTGTCCGAAGATATAGTCATTGTCGCGCACTGCCTTCCATGCATCCATCGAATGACCATTTTCACTGCCATAAAGTATCCTGTCAGGGTATTTTGCGTGGTCCATAGCATATCTGTTCTCAGTATAATTATAGCCTGCCACATCCAGCGTTCCCGGATATTCCGTCTCGTTCGACATAACCGGTCCGGCAAGTCCCGCCGTAACCATGCCCGAAGGGGCGTGCTCTCTGACCACGGCTGCGAGGCGCTTCGCGATGGCTCCCAACCGGTCGGCATGGGGTTGATGAGGCAGAAACCCAGCTGTGTGCTGCTGCTGTATTCCCTCTTTGCTTAAGATGGGGTGGGAGTAAGGATCATTGGGGTAATCCACCTCATTGCCAATGCTCCACAAAAATATGGAAGGATGATTGCGGTCACGCAGGATCATGTCGCGAAGGTCGGTTTCGCCCCATTCTTCAAAAAATTCGGCGTGTCCCTCAAATCCGGGCTTTCCAACATTCCATCCTTCCAGCCATTTCTTTTTGGGGAACTCCCACTCGTCAAACGCTTCGTTGATTACCAGGAAACCCATTTCATCACAAAGGTCATAGAGATCCGGTGCCTGCGGATTGTGGCTGGTGCGGATGGCATTGCAGCCAATCGACTTCAGCGTTTGCAACCTTCGTTCCCACACTTCCCGTGGTACTGCTGATCCCAGACTGCCGGCGTCATGGTGTAGGCATACTCCCTTCACTTTCATAGGTTCCCCATTGAGGAAGAAACCTTTTCCGGCATCGAAACTGAACGTCCGGATACCCACAGGGGTAGTTGTCTGATCGGTCAGCTCCTTACCCTGAAAAACACTTGTTTTCAGCTGGTAGAGGTTGGGATGGTTGACCGACCACAAATCGGGCTGGGCTACTTTCATTTCCTGCACTACATTCTGTGAGCCTCCTCCTGCAACAGTTGCCTTTGACGATACTGTGGCTACCGTTTTCTGATTCTTGTCGACAAGCTCATGCCTAACTGTAATGGCGAGGGTCTCCTGGTAGTGGCTGACAACCCGTGTTTCCACCCTAACGGTAGCCTGTTGGGCTGTGACAAACGGAGTGGTGCAATATACTCCCCAAGGGTTGATGTGTAGCGGGTTGGCATACACCAGGTATACGTCGCGATAGATTC
Organism: uncultured Prolixibacteraceae bacterium; assembly: GCA_964393915.1. GTDB lineage: Bacteria > Bacteroidota > Bacteroidia > Bacteroidales > Prolixibacteraceae > UBA1413. The sequence continues at coordinate 5,040 of CAYMXK010000294.1, read as the reverse complement.
CCGAACCTGTGTACCACCGGGAGTCTGCTGATTTACTGTGATCAACCCTTACAGCGATAGTATTTTGTTCACCTTTTCTTATGTAGCGCGTAAGGTCGTACATATAAGAGATGAACCCATTCGGCCGCATACCAAGGGATTCTCCGTTGATAAAAACTTCTCCGTTGCGGTAGACGCCTTCAAAATAGATATAAATTCTTTTGTTACCCGTGTGCTCCGCAGGAACAAATTTTTTGTGGTACCATGCCACCCCGCCAGGGAGGTATCCGGTAGCGCTGGCCAGGTGTGGACTGTAAGGCCCTTCCACGCTCCAGTCGTGGGGCAGGTTGATGTCCCTCCAGCGGGAATCATCGAACTGCGGAGATGCGGTATTCTCAGGATCACCTTTGATGAATTTCCACTCTTGGTTGAAAAGTTGCGGATCACCAAATGACACCTGCGCGCCTGAGTGAACAGCGCAAAACAAAAATGTGAAGAGGATGATAGTGGTCTTCATAGGTTGATATGGTTTTTGTTATTCTTTAATCTGACTGGCTTGCAGCAGGCAAAGTTCCGACAGCATATGCTCTACTTTTTATCCAGAAGAAACTCCGAAGGTGTTTTCCCGAAATGCTGCCTGAAGCAATGACTGAAATAGGAGTGGGAGTTAAATCCAACAGCCATGCTGACCTCTTCAATGGAAAGCGTTCCGCCTTCCATAAGGGTTATGGCTTTTTTAAGCCGTATATAGCGGATAAATTCTGTGGCCGACTGTCCGGTCATCGATTTTAGTTTCCTGTAAAGTGAAGTCCGGCTCATGTTCAGATCGCTCGCCAGCACATCAACCCCAAAATCAATCCGCATCATATTTCGCTCAATTATGCGGATGGCCTTATCGACCAGCTGGTGATCGCTGTACTCGGATTCTTCTGCAGCTTTGCCTGTACCTGGTCCGGCCAATGCAGTTTTTCTATAATGAATATCAGCTAAGGTTTTTTTCAGATGGGCTACCAGTAACTCCTCCGAAAAAGGTTTTGTAATAAAGGCATTCGCCCCCGATTCAATGCTTTCGATCTCAACATCAGGATTATCCTGCGCAGTTATCATAATTATCGGGATTTCACTGGTGAGATTGTTCTCCTTAAGCAGCTTGTTCATTTCAAAGCCACCTGTGCCGGGCATTACCACATCCGAAATAATGATGTCGGGGATTGTAACGACCGCTTTTTCGTATCCCTGTTTGCCGTTGTTGGCGGTAATTATCCTGAAGTGCTTTTTCAGCATTGAGGCAATATAGTTTCTTGTATCGGCATCGTCCTCGACCAAAAGGATGGTTATGTTTCCATCACTGAATTCCGGTTCATTTATATTTTCCGGATTTTCTTCCGTCTTCTTCAATGTCATACTCTGAACAGTAACCTTCTCTTCGTGCAGGATGACGTTTTCTTCCCAGGGAAAGCAAATGGTAAAGTCAGTACCTTCTGAAGGGTCAGACCGGACCCCGATATATCCTCCAAGCAGCTTTACGTATTCCTTCACTACAGAAAGGCCGATACCGGTTCCCATAATTTCATGCCCCTTGCCCTGTGTAAACCGTTTAAACATCAGGGGAATTTCAGATTCCTCTATGCCCGGACCGTTGTCGGACACTTTTATCTGTATTGCCGGCCCTTCCGTAAGGCTCCCATAGACCCAGTTGAAGTTATCCTTGTGCCCATTGATTAATTGTTCTATTGATATGGTCACCGCACCACCTTCCGGTGTAAATTTCATGGCGTTTGAGACCAGGTTGGTAATGATAATATCCAGTTTGTCGGGATCCGTCAAAAGGTAAATTTCAGTGAGTCCGGTATTTACGGTGAGCTGGATGTTTTTGTCACGTGCATCGGCCATGAAGTATTCTGAAATCCAGTGGCATAACTTCACCACATTGGTCGCTTTTTTCACAACCTCCAATTTCTTCGTATCGATTTTGCGCAGATCGATTATCTGGCTGATCAGCCATTGCAGTCTTAGGGTATTTCGCTTAAGGATTTCAAGCAAAAAGCGGGCATCTGCATCGTGTCCGAACTTTTTCAGCAGGTTATCGGCAGGTGAAAGGATCAGTGAGAGCGGAGTCTTAAATTCATGTGTGATATTGGTCATGAAACGCATCTTCATCTGGCTGAGTTTTTCCTCATTCTCCCGCCTGAGCCGCTCTTCCCTGATCTCCACCCGCAATCTTTGCCTGATGGCGATTTCTCGCTGTGTAAAGTAAATTAGCATCAGGGCAAGAATAAAATAGGCTGTCAGAGCATACCACCTCAAAAATACCGGTTGCTTAATGGTAATTGAGAGTCTTTTGGGTTCAAGATTCCATACGCCGTCATTATTGGAAGAGATTACTTCAAAAATGTACTTTCCGGGCGGAATTTTAGTAAAGGTAGCCCTGCGCTCCGATCCGGCTTCAATCCAGCTTTCATCGTAATTTAAAAGTCTGTACCTGAACCGGTTTTTTTGAGGCTGCAGGTAGTTGTTGGCGATAAATGATATGGTAAGTGAGTTTTCCCGGGCTTGAAGTGTAATATCATCGGTATTTTTTATTGATTTTTTTAAGGCCGAACCCTGAGCACCAGGCTTCAGATCCTCGTGATTGACTGCTATTGAAGTTATCAGAGTAAGCGGAGGAAGCGGATTGCTGCGTATTAACGACGGTGAAAAACAGGTAAACCCATTTGAACCTCCAAAATACATCCACCCTGTTTTGGATCTGAAACTGGCACCTGGATTGAACTGGTTGCCCTGCAAGCCATCTTCCTTAACAAAGTTTCGTATGGTTTTATTTCTCGGGTCATAAAGAGAAATTCCATTCTCTGTACTTACCCAGATATTGCCGTTATTGTCTTCAAGGATGCCATAAACTTCGTTGCCTGCCAGACCCTGTTCCTGTGATATGTATTCAAAACTCCCGGTGTTCGGATCATACTTATTGAGACCTCCGCCACCGGTTCCAATCCAGATATTTCCCACCAGGTCTTCATGCAACGTGAATATTTCGTTGTGGTTAATGGTAGAGGAGTTCCCTTCCGGGTTAACTAAAAAGCGGTTAAATTTATCCTGGTCGGTTTTTAATTTATAGTTGAGGCCATTCATGGTGCCTGCCCAGAGGTTGCCCCTGCTGTCAACCAACAGGCTCCTGACCGAATTGTTGCTGAGGGAATTTGGATCGTTGAGCCTGGAAGTATATTGTTCTGTTTTTCCATTCTCCATATTATAGGAATGCACTCCTGTATTTCCTGAACCTATCCACATTTTGGGGCCATCTTCAGCAAATGTATATATTTGGGCCGTGCGGGTTTTCATGTAATCCAATTGCCTGAATTCCTTGTTGCCGGGAGTTTTAATCCAAATACCTCCAGTGAAGGTTCCTATCCAAACGTTTCCTTTTGTATCGGTATAGAGCGATTTTATGCTTTTAAGAAGGTTTTCGCTTTCGATGAAACTGTGGCTGGTATATTGTTTATTATTAATGTCATAGGAGAAAAGCAATCCTGATTCTGTACCAACCCAAACGGTATTGTCATGTCCATCGGTAAACGAACTGACGACATTGGTATTCTGATTTGGATGATAAATGTCCCTGACATGAGTAAAATGGTTGTCGTGCATATTGAGGTAGTATAATCCTCCCGACCAGGTTCCAACCCACAATCCGCCATGGGAGTCTTCAAAAATGGCAAAAATGCTGCTGTGGTTAATACCAGGGTAATTCTCACTATCATAGTTTATTATCTCGCTGCCGTTTATAATGCTAAGGCCTCTATAGGTTGCCAGCCATATCCTTCCGGCACGGTCTTCATAAATATTTCTTACCCTGCTGTTGGCTATTTTGTTCTCTTCTGATGGATTGTTGTAATGGGCTTTCAGCTTACCATCATAACCTGCTTTGTCGGCACCATCCCAGTCATAACCGATCCATACTTCGTTGCGTACCGGCAGGATACTTTGCACAACCCCATTCCTGAACCTTCCGAAAAACATAAGTGTATCATAGGGGAACGGACTTTGATATATATTTCCGCTGTTGGTTCCAAGCCACAGTGAAGCGTCGGCTGCCACACTGGCACATCTTAATCCGGTAGGATCAAGATCAAAGTTGCTGTAGCTGAATGTCTTGGAGATGGTGTCTACCTTGGCCAGACCACGCTGGTCTATCATCCATATCTGTTTTGATTTATCTTCAAAAACCTGCCAGACATTCCGGTTCACTCTGGCTCCTTCTTCGTCGGCATACCGGCAGTGAACAAACTGTTCAAGGCTAAAGTCATAATAGCACAGTCCGCTGGAGGTGGAAATCCACATTTTTCCTGAACTGTCACAAAAGAGATTCCTTATATTGTTACCCGAAGGAGTGTTGGGATTGTCTGCCCTGTGAAGAAATTTGTGGAATTTTTCAGTATCGTATGAATAAAGTCCGTGTTGCGTTCCAAACCAAATCATTCCCTGAGGATCTTCCGTAATAGTCACCACAGCGCTATACGTAAATCCTTCAGGTGGGGAAACGGCTCTGAAGACAGGGGTGTTAACATTTTGGGCTGCTGCAAATAATGCGCAGTGCAACAGCAGAAAGATGATTGCCCTTATCATGTTCATGGCTCAAATAACTTTGCCCCAAAGTAAGTAAAAATTGTGATAAAATAACCAAATCCATTCAGGATTGAAATGTCCCGTCTCCCGTCTCCCGTCTCCCGTCTCCCGTCTCCCGCCTCCCGTCTCCGTCCTCCCGTCTCCCGTCTCCCTTCGCGCTCTGCGCTCTGCGCTTCGCTGTAAATACTGTTCTCATTTGCATCAATACTTACAGGTTGAACAAAAATTAACAGAAAGATGGATGAATTCCGGTAGAGCCTTTATTATCCCGCAAATAACTTTGCTGCAGAATATCAGTCAGACCGAAATGTATGAATACTTTAAAAATTGCAAAAAACTTGCTTGCTGCCTGGCGAGTAAAATCCATCCTACTCATTTTACCGGCCGTATTTTTCACCTCCTGTAACCAGGAAAATAGTCCGGAATCCGATTTCT
>CAYMXK010000293.1:0-6279 GCA_964393915.1 uncultured Prolixibacteraceae bacterium | reverse complement strand
ATTACTTTAATGTGTATGGTCTGTGGTATCCCGATTCTCCGGAGTGGGACAAAGGAATAAACTCAGAAATGGTTGACGCACTGCGCGACCGGCTGTTTTTACCATGGAAAGATCCCTACACCGGATGGATAACTTTTCTGGTGATGCCCAACCGCGATGCAGGCGGGGGAGGAGCAGCCCGGAACCTCGAAAAGAGGGTAGGCACGGCGTTAATTGCCGGGAACGGCATCGGGAAAATGCTGCATGAGATTGCCCATACCTGCATGAGTATCGGCGATGAATACACCGCAGGAGCCACCGGTACATCAGCTGTTCCTACCTATACAGTTGAAAAGGAATACCGCAGGGATAAGATTAAATGGAGGAAATGGATTGAGCCGGATACCCCTCTTCCAACTCCTTACACTGAGAAATATCGAGACAAAATTGGCGCTTTTGAAGGAGCACAGTACCATCTTACAAACTATTTCCGGTCAACGGCGCAAGGCTGCATAATGGGTGCAGGAGTATTCGACAACACCGAAAAAATGTGCCCCATTTGTGAACAGCGGGTGGCCATGCGGGTGGGTACCCTTGTCAATCCGGTTATAAGTTTTGCCCCTGAAAATTCAACCATTGAAATTTCAGGAAAAACAACTGTCCGGTTTAAGATCGATTACCTCAAGCCCATCCCAAACACCCAGGTTGTCCGGTGGATCTTGAACGGTAAAACTATAGCCACAGGAGAGGATGAGATTGAATTGGAATTCGGGAACCTCTCCGGTTACGAGCTGATCTGCACCCTCACCGATGAAACTCCTTTTATCCGTCCCGATCCTCCCTTCGCCAGCTATCCGAAGCGGGAAATCAAATGGACCATTTCAAATTCCTTACCGGCTTCAGGAGCGAAACCTCTCAATGCAGAAATCGTCCGGATCCCTGATAAAAAAGGATTTAAACTGGAATCCCGGATATCAGGAGGAAAACCTCCCTACAGTTTATTCTGGTCAACCGGATCGACCGGTAGAAACCTTGAAAACGTAAGTCCCGGAATATACCACCTGACTGTTACTGACAGTGAATTCAGAAATGCCAGGGCGAACCACACCATTTATTTCAGTGAGTCACCCTACGGAAATGGAATCCCTGCACCTGATAAGAATCCGGAAATAGAGAATTTACTGAACATAGTGGCTGACGTTACAGCTCCTGAAAAGGAGAGGCAAAACGGCAAAATATTCCTCAGGGCAGAGGGAGGGACGCCTCCATACTCTTATGAATGGTCGGATGCGGAACGAATTTATACCGATGCGATTGTCTATGAAGCTGAAAATGCTGATGTTAAAATACCGGGACATATTATAAGTAGTTATGACGATGCAGGCAACAGGGCATTTCTCAGTTTCGAAGGGAATGAAGGTTCTTTAAAATGGGTCGTTGATATTGTCCGTGCCGGCCTTTACCCTGTTGATTTTGTCTATGGGGGCATCTCGGTGGAGAGTACGCTGATGGGGCTGTCAGTAAATGGGATACGGGAAAGTAATCCGCTGAATTTCAGCTCAACACGGCCATTGTTTACAGGTTGGGACCAGGTTACTGTGATGTGTGAGCTCCGGGAAGGCAAGAATACCATTGAACTCCATTCCAATGGGAAGTCGGGCGTTAACCTCGATTATTTAAGGGTACCCTGTAATTTTAATTCAGTGAAAATTGCCGCTGCTGAAAGGTGGAATCTTCCAGCCGGGGATTATTCGGTAACTGTCGTTGACGCCAAAAATAACAGGGTACAGAAATCTTTTACGCTGTCTGAAGTGTACCCTTATAAAATCACCAGCCTCGATTTCAAAAAGTCAGCTTCGGGTGCTATTGCTATTGCCAATCCCCTCAGCGGTTATGTTTATAACTGGTACAGGAGCGATATCCCTCTCTTCTGGCAGGAAAAATATGAATTACCGCTGTTCACCGGCGTGGAATTTGCGCCACCGGCTCCGGGGAATTATTATGTATCTGCAAAAGATAAATTAACCCGTGCAGAAAGCACGAACAGAATTAGCCTCGCTGTGGGCAAAACACCTGCTGATAAAAGTAGAGATGGAATAAACCCTGGCACACTGGCAGGAAAAATCAAACTGTGGTTCGACTCGGGAGACCTCGACGGGGATGGAAATAAAGATGAAATTGTCCCGGCAAGGGGCCCCTTGAGTGAATGGAAAGCGAAAACATGGAGATATCCGGGGAAAATATTTGCAAAATACAACCCCAATGTTTTAAACGGCATGGGAGTCTGCAGTTTTGATCATGTCTGGGTTTCCAGGCTGGGAATTGATTCAATAAGCTTCCAGACGGTCATCCTTGTGTACAGGGAAAGCAGCATGAGTTTAGAAGGTGCCGCACCCTTCCGCGAACTGACAAAATACATGGGTAAAAGCGCTGATACCGGGAAGCGGATGTTTGATCCTGAAAAAACGGATGAAGCCACCAAAAAGGGCAGGGTTTATCTTGACGGTGTTAAGGTTGACCCGTTTACTACCCCTAATCCGATGGAATTCTGCGTTCTTACAGTTGAGTTAAGGTCGGCGGTGAAGGAAGGTATTTCCATTGTGGATGGTAATTGGGAGGGCGATATCGCCGAAATGATTTTTATTGACGGTGTACTATCTGAAACTCAACGACAGGGTATTGAGGAACATTTAAGGAAGAAATGGTTTGCAGCGGTTGACCTTGATTTTTAGAACGGTTTATATTTAACCAAACGGACGCAAGGAGAAACCGCAATGAGCAGTTGAAATTTAACCGCAACGGACGCAAGGAGAAAACGCAATGGACGCAAAGAAATACAGTTAAATAAAACGGAATAAAAGTTTAGTAAACCAATAGCGACCTTTGCGATGGCCTTTGCGAACCTTGCGGTTAAATCTTCTAAACCGCAATGGACGCAAGGAGAAAACGCAATGAACGCAATAAAATGATATTAAAACAACATTTGGAACATGTAATCAGCGACTGTATTTGCCTGTATTGAGATTGTAATTGTATAATATAATAGTAGAATATAGTTGTTAGATATTTGAATTACAGTTAGATGGTTTAAGTGAGATATTATTTTTAACTACCTGTCTTAATTATTAAATTTATTTTAATATCTTTGAATGCACAGGCATAATATGTTTCCTTAATACCATATAATACAGCGGCTAAATGAATATTAAAAACTCAGTTGTAATTCTGTTAAGTCTGTTTACCCTTAAGATTACTGCACAGCAACTCAGTCCGGTCTATCCGGGAGCAAACGAGAGAACCCCTTCTTTGGCGCAATATGAATCCTGGATAAACAATACCAACGAAGGAAGTACCGAGGCCCAGACATTGACCAATCTGGAGTTTTTCAAATGGCTCCGTAATGAATATGGAATGATTCTCGATATCTATCTTGTCAGTGCGGGGACGATTGATAAAGGGGGTTGGTACGGAAGTATGGATTCCGATGAATTCAAAGCGCAGTTTCCAAATGGTCTTGATCCCATTTATAAAAAAGCAAAGGAAATGGACACCCGCCTGGGTACCTGGGGTGGTCCCGATGGTTTTGGAGATACACCGGAAGAGGAGAAGAAGCGTTTTGATATGATCGTGAAACTCTGTAAGGACTATGAATTCAGGTTGTTGAAACTTGATGCCGTAGTGGGGCAATTAAGGGAAGAAAAGCAGGACGCATTTATCAGAATGATGACAGAGTGCAGAAAGTATTCGCCCGACTTATTGTTTCTTAATCACAGGTTAAATCTGAATGAAGAGGCTAAAAAACATGCCACCACCTTTTTATGGGGAGGGGTGGAAACCTACATCGATGTACACATGCCTAACTGGAAAATAACTGCCCCTCATCACCGTGCATCAGCCATTTCAAGAGCTATTGTGCCTGAGTTGAAGCGGTTAACCGAGGACCATGGCGTTTGTATCTCATCCTGCCTCGATTACTGGGAGGATGACCTGATTCTTCAGGCATTCAACCGAAGCCTGATCCTTTCCCCACAGGTATATGGAAATCCATGGTTTTTGAGGGATGATGAATACCCCAGACTGGCCAGGATTTACAATCTGGCCCGCAGGTATGGCTCCATCATGGTCGATGGCATGGTGTTGCCTGAAGAAAAATATGGTCAAAAGGCTGTGTCGAGGGGAAGCGCTGATACAAGACTGATAACCCTCCGGAATCTCAGCTGGCATCCGAACGAGACAAAGTTGACTGTTGGTGAGGAGGTTGGAATAACTGAAAACATGAAGTATGAAGTCAGGTTGCTTCATCCTGTGGAGCGCATCATCGGAACATACTCCAAAGGTGAAACGGTGAATGTTCCTGTTGACCCGTTTCGCGCGGCCCTGGTTTTGATCTGCCCACAAAAACAGGCTGGAATTGGAATTTCAGGAGCTGATTATGAGGTAGTTCAGGATGTGCAGGGGAAGCCCGTCAGGATTATGCTCGAAGGCCTTCCCGGCTCAACGAAGTCAATTAAACTGAATACCGCCGGACGGAAATTCACAGGGGCTGAGTTGAACGGCCAAAAGGTGAACAGCCTGTTGTCGGGCAGGGCCTTAAAGATTGATTTCGCCGGTGAACCGCTAAATGAGTCGTACCACCGGAAGATTGCCGACCTGAAGCCTTGCGACATTCCTGCTGATGTTGAGGCATTATACGAAGCAACTGTATTTTCCGCAGACAATAATGCGCTGGAAATAAGGTCACTGGATCGCTCCGGCGAAACCTCGGTGCCACAGGTGAAAGCTGCAAGGGATGCTTTCCTGGAACAGCCGCTTTTTGCTGACCGGGGTTTATGGGATCGCTATATGTTCGATGGAAATCCCGAAACATCATTCTATGTGAGCCGAAGGCATCGTACTACTCCCTTGAATGGCGGTTCACTCAGACTCGATTTTGGCAAACCTGTGACCATGGATGAACTGATCATAGAGGTGGGAAGTGAACATGCCCTGCAACCCTGGAAAACAGGCGAAGCAGTGACGGTAGAGGTTTCAGCGGATCTTCAAAAATGGCAAAGGATAAGGTTGCTGGCCAATCATACTATGAAACTCCAGCTTGACCCTGAAAAACCAATACGTTTTGTCAGGTTTAGGGGAACCCCCGAAAAGATTGTAGAAGTAACCGGATTCCTGAACGGAAAGCTGCTTGACAGAAGCGGATGGAGGGGATCTAACCTGTTCAGCCCATTCGACAGGGCCAAGCCTGTGCTGGCGTGGTCGGCAACAACAACCATCAACGAAATCCACCCCGGATCCTATATAGCGGTTGCCTTAGAAGGTGAGCATGGCATAGAAGGCGCTTATGCGGCAGTTCGCGTTGACGGTAAACCTGTCGGAGCTGCCGACCGGAGCCCTTCCTATCCGGTTAATCCCTGGGAATATCCTGTTGTTGCGGTCAATTCCCATTATACATACTATATTCCGTTAACAAAAGAGATGGAAGGAAAGAAAATGGATATTGTAGTTATGGGAATGAATGGGGGAGTGGCAAATTTTAAACCTGTCGCATACCTTACATGCTACCCAACACCTGTTAAAAAATTAGAATTGGTATTGAGATGAAACGATTACTGCTTCAGATTCTGTTTTTATTTGCCCTTCTGAATATCAATGCTCAGCAAATTGATCTTGTAAGTGAATCTGGATCAGGCTCCATATATGGTTTTATTTTGGCTGAAGGGAAATTTGTGGCCGATATTTTAGTGGACCCCGGCGACAGCAAAACCGTTCATCTGGCAGCCGGGTTATTTTCTGATGATGTGGAGAGGGTCTTCGGACTGAAACCTGAAATTAAAACTGACATTAACACCGTTTCCAAAATCTGCGTCATTGCCGGGAGCATAGATGAGAGCCGGATAATCAGAGAGCTTGTCAAAAGGAAGGTGATTGACGTTTCCGACGTAAAAGGGAAATGGGAATCATGTCTGATCCAGGTTGTCGATAATCCCATCAAAGGGATCGACAAGGCCCTGGTAATCGCCGGAAGCGACAGGAGGGGCACTGCCTACGGGCTTCTGGAACTGTCAAAGCAGATGGGTGTTTCGCCCTGGTACTACTTTGCGGACGTCCCGGTGGTGAAACGCAGCAAAATCGTGATCAACCAGGGCAAGTTTGTGCAAAAATCCCCATCAGTACAGTACCGGGGCATATTCATCAACGACGAAATGTGGGGCATACGCCCATGGGCAATGTATACGCTTGCCCCGGAGGAGGGAAAAGGTCTTGGGCCAACCACCTACAGCAAGATATTTGAGCTGTTGCTGC
>CAYMXK010000292.1:0-6279 GCA_964393915.1 uncultured Prolixibacteraceae bacterium | reverse complement strand
CTGCTGGTAAACTATTTGCAGTCTGGCCAGTTCCTCCCAAGGGTGACCAATTATAAGAATATGGCCCAGTTCCACCTGCTGCTGTTACCATTACCTCTCCATCGCTGCCATCTCTACAACTTACATCTTTAAGAACTTCGGCACTGCAAATTAAGTCATTAAGTGTTTTGAGATTTGAAGTTTTATTTTCTATCGATTCGGAAGACGCTACAGAATTAAGTTTATTTCCCTCAAATATCTTGCTGGGAAAACTTAATTCAATTGGAGAATTATGTATTTTGGAATCTAAATTATTTTCTATTATTGAACCCCAACACACCTTCCCCCCCAGACTAAATGCCAAAAGCAATGCAAACGCTTGTACGTGCAGTCTAAAAATGGTCATATAGGTGCCAGAAAGTGTCATAATACTTGCCGGGCTGGATCATCGCAGTATTATAGGGGCAGATGCAAATAGTATTTAGGCCTCCAGGACGTTCTTGTAGAAGGTAAAATTATTCCATCATCCAATTTCTTCTTTAGTTGTTAATCTGCCGCTTCATAAGTAGCAATTTTTAATCCCTCCGGTTATCCCGTTTTTAATGTATGTTAATTGCAATTTTTAATCCATTTAGCATCCCATGAACTAAATCATATACTTCCCAACGTGTATGAACATGCCTTATGGCCAGTTGTTTTCAAAAATAATGATTTTTTGTTTAATTGGAATAATTCTATATAACTTTTTTCTTTCCTGCCTTCAAATCCACCAGCATACAGGCAATCTCAACTTCGGACTCGTCGCTCATTTTGATGGAGACAGGCCTGAACTTGCTTCCCTTGGTTTGCCGCCATGCTTCCTTAACCCCTTCCGGCAATTCACTGGCTTCGATCATTGGTTCATATTTTGACCCAAAATAAAACGAAATCCGGAAAGTACCGGCTAAAACCCCTGTCCAGAAAAGCGTCTCGTTCTTCTGCTTTAGCCTGAAGAGCCATTGATGTACGTCGTTGTAGTATTTCCATACCTCCGTCACATTTACGTGGTTGGTGTATGCATATGAACATATGGTCTTCCACCAGGAATATTTGTCTCCAAGTACCTGTGCCAGATATTCATCCGTTGGCTCCACGAAAGGATCGTTGAGGATAAAGATTTCTTTTTCAGCCATATTTCTTTTTCCATTATTTAGCTCCTGCAATTTACGCATAAATTAACAATAAATAATCTAAGCAAGCTATAAAAAGACAAAATTGTTTGTTATTTGTTGAAATTATTTACAAAACTGAGAATCAGGAGGTAATTAATCAAAAATACCGGTAAAAACCGGCTTTTTTCCAGTATTTTTTAATTGAATAATATCCCGCATTATAAACATTTGCGCGGTTTTATTCATACATTGCCTGGCAGCGGGATCCGGAAAGGTTTCATGTAGCTATGCCGTTTTTTAGTGCCTTACAATCCCAGCTCTGTATCAATTTCCTGCATGGCCGTAAGGGCAATCGCTGCAAATTCATCCAAGGTCAGCCCAATCTTTTCACATTCCATAATTACCTCCCTCCTTACCGATGCGGCAAACGCTTTCTCCTTCATCCGTTTGGTAACTGATTTTACTTTTACAGAGGACACTTTCTTATCAGGATAAACAAGCGCCGTAGCGGTAATTAACCCGGTAATGGTTTCCCCGGCGGCGAGGGCATGCTGGAATTCTTTACTTCGCTCTTTGCCGGTGGCCATTTCATTGTGCATAACGATGGCATCCAGAGCTTCTTCGCTGACTTTCCCTTTAAGAAGGTTGGCGGCATAAGGTCCATGCGTACGCGGATCGGCGCTGGTAATTTCAGAATCGATGTCGTGCAACAGGCCTGCCAGACCCCATTCTTCTTCATCCCTGCCAAGCTTCCGGGCAAGGGCGCGCATTACAGCTTCACTGGCGTAACAGTGATTCTTCATATTTGCTGACTGAATGTGGGTATTCAGCATATTTACTGCCTCTTCCCTTGATATCATATTCATATAATTAAATTTTGATCACTATTTTTACCCAAAAATAGGATAGATGATAGAAATAGAACGGAAATTTCTCGTAAAATCTGAATTTTTTCTGCCAGGCGGCCAATCCACCGTTATGAAACAGGGCTATTTGTCGGTTGATCCCAACAGAATTGTCAGGGTCCGCACCGAGGGCAATAATGCCTGGCTGACCATCAAGGGCAGGCTGGAGGGTATTTCCCGTCCCGAATTTGAATACCCGGTTCCGCCCGAAGATGCCGAAGCTCTGCTCAGGATCTCCCTGCACCCCCCGGTGGAAAAGATCAGGCACCGGGTAGAGGTGGATGGCACCCTCTGGGAAGTGGATGAGTTTTTAGGGGCAAATAAGGGTCTTTTCCTTGCTGAGGTGGAACTTGCCAGCGAAGAACAGATGTTTACCCTTCCTGTCTGGATAGGGGAGGAGGTTACTGCTGACCACCGGTACTATAATGCCTGGCTTTCGGGGCATCCCTATTCAACATGGCAATGAGGATCCCGCGGTGCTGCCTGAATTTTAATAGCCACCAAGGCACTATACAACGAAGGAACACGAAGGGATTTTTTTTGAGGTTCCTGGTGTCTTCTATGGGCGAAAAGAAATCCATATTGCCACAACAGGGAAAATAGTATCATCCTGTCCTGGTTTTTTTTCTTTTCCTTGGTGCCTTGGTGTCTTCGTGGCAAAAAAAGACACAACAGGCAAAGCAGCGTCATCCCCTCAACCAATCTTATGTCTTCATTATCAAATCTAAGGTCAATTATTTTATTTATCCTCTCTTTTCCATCGCCAGATGGCCTTTATTATACCATATCCATTAAATTTGCGTTTTATGCAAAGTAAAATGAGATTGATATGATGTTCAGAGTTTTATTGGTATTTTTTATTCTGTTTTTTTTATCCGACAGGATTTCTTCTCAGGAAACCATGGAAATTGATAGCCTCGAGGAGAACCTGATCTTTTTGAAACGTTACCTCTCCAAAGGGAGTGACTGGCATTTTACCGATCCATCGGCCGAAAAGCAGCTTTCCGGTTTGATCAGTTTTATTGAGAATGAGCCTCTCGATACCCTGATTAAATACATGCGTAATCGCAGCAACGACGAAAATTTCCGGTTTGTCTTCCGGGTCCCTGAAAAGGTACCCGATTCCCTTTTGGTGCCCGGATATCTTCCCCTCGCATTTGTGACTGCCCGCAACAACTCCATCAGGGAGCAGGTAGAGCGTGAATTTACCGGAAGGCCGATTACTGTCCCCGGTGATCTGCTGGAGAATATGGAGCAGGAAATTGATTTAATTCCCGAAGGTCAGGGTATGCAGCTATTTAACGATGGGGTTTACCCAATGCCCGATTCGCTCAGGATGCTGGATGCCATTCCGGAAAATATGGTGCAAACCCCCGATGATTTTCGCCGGATTTTAAGGCTTGAAGAGGCCAGGCGCCAGTTGGTGGAACAGAAAAGGATACATTTCAATGATTCGCTTATTGAGGCCTACCGCAACAGGGTAGCCCGTGAGTACCGCCAGCAGCTTATTCTGCAGCAGTCCGGCTTCCTGCAGCAGATGTTGGAAGATTCCGTGCGCATCAACAATTACCAGGTTCTCAAGCAACACAACGAAATGGTATCGGTGGCCGTAAATGACTCTCTAAGACAGGCAGCACTCTGGATTGCAAATTTTGCCAATCTCATCGACAATACTTCCGTCAATCTCGTAAACCTTAGCAATGATTCATCCCCTTTAATTCTTAGCAATGCAGGGAACTTTTTCACCAGAGTCTGGCTGAAAAACCGGCAGAACGACTCCATATCTGTACTGGTTCAAAATCTCGACAAACGAAGCATGCGACTGGTTATTGAAGATGGATATACCTTCTCCCGTTTCAGACAACAGGCTGTAAAGGATTTTGACTTTACCTCACTCAACCGCCCGTCAGTCGGCCTCGATAAGGTAAGCAGCCGTTTTCAGGCCTATACGCCCTGGACGATTGGGGGTGACGGAAATGTGGGTTTTACCCAGACTTACCTGAGTAACTGGAAAAAGGGGGGCAAGAGTGCCATGGCTATTCTACTCGTCGGACGCGGTTATGCCAATTATTCTGTCAACAAACTTAAATGGGAGAACAGCGCTGAACTGCGCAACGGCTGGATAAAACCCGGCGATGAAATGATCCAGAAAAACGACGATAAGTTCAGGTTGACGTCAAGGCTTGGTCTCAGTGCTTTTCAGAAATGGTATTACAGTTCCGAACTTGATTTCGAGACCCAGTTTTTTAATGGGTACAAATATCCCAATACGGAAAGACCCATCTCTGCATTTTTATCCCCTGGCCGTTTTCTTGCCAAAGTTGGTCTCGACTACAAGCCACACAAAAATTTTTCCCTATTCCTATCACCCATTACCTCTAAAACCGTTTTCGTGATCGACACAGCCAAAATTGACTATACCGCCTATGGTATCAATCGCGGCAAAACATCTCACTGGGAGCCGGGTTTCAGTACCGATATCAAATACAAAAAGGAATTGTCGGGAAATATGACCTTTGAAACGAAATACCGCATGTTTGTCAACTACCTGGAGCCTTCAGACCGCTTCGAAATGGAATGGGAAAACCTGTTCAACATGCAGTTAAACGACCATATCAGTTTCAGGGCTATGATTCATACCATATATGACCGTAAAGTACTCTTCGATAAATTGGATAAGGAGGGTAATCCTGTGCTGGGTGCCGATGGCAAGAAAATCAGGGAGCCAAAATTGCAGTTGCGTGAGTTTGTGACCATAGGGTTCTCCTATAAGATCAACCGCAGGGTGGTCCGTGCAAAAGAAATAAATTAACCTATACAAAAATCTATTCTGTGAAGAATTTCAAAAAACACTTTCAGCTAAGCGCTGCTCCGGCCGATATTTATAACGCACTGGTGAATCCGGTTATGCTGGAAATATGGACAGGTGAGCCTGCAGTTATGTCTGAAGAACCCGGTAGTGAGTTTTCGCTGTGGGATGGCAGCATAACTGGCCGGAATATCGAATTTGACAAAAATGCCAGGATTGTTCAGGAGTGGTATTTTGGTGAACAGGATGAACCCTCGGTGGTGACCATCAAGCTGCACCCTAAAGGCAAAGGTACCAGCATGGAGGTTTTGCATACCAATATTCCCGACGATGCCTTTGAAAATATAATCGAAGGATGGAATACCGATTACATGGAAGGATTGGAGCAACTCTTCGAAGCCTGACCCTACCATAATGTCGCCGTTACACGGCTTTTTCGTTTTCGGATTGATTGAGTATGTAGCGCATTACCGCTACCATACTGTCGCCGTTACACGGCTTTATATTTATGGCGATGTTTCCATATCGATTATTCTACCATACTGTCGCCGTTACACGGCTAACCTTCTGATTGATTGTGTCATATTAATTATACTACCATAATTTCGCCGTTACACGGCTATTTTGTTTCCGGGTGTCTTTCATGTTGATTTATGCTACCATAATATCGCCGCTATGCGGATTTTGGGTAATACATGTTGGTCATGTGACCTATTGTCGCCGCTACATAGCTGTAAGGCGAATAGTGGCGGCATTATGGTAACAACGATGCGGAAATTCCCCATCTCAACTACCGCATAGGGGTAACAATACAGTTACAACGATATAATCATTCCACTATCTCAACAAGCCGTATAGCGGCGACAATACAGTAATAACGATAAAGCAGTTCCTCCATCTCAACAAGCCGCATAGCGGCGATATTACGGTAGAAAAAGCGCGCCCGTATTCTCCGGCCCTCCGATCAATGCTCATGACTGACGTATTTTGCTATAAGCGATGACATTACGTAGCAAGCTGAGAAATTAAAAATATATGAATAAACACCCATAAAACAAAACAGATCCATGTAGTATCTGTTTCGGGCAAAAAAATCTTCGTATATTGGAACCAGAATTCTGATAAAAAAAGAATTAGAGTGTTGTCTTTGACTGAGTTGTCAACTCAGCACCATTTAAAAAATAATTACCAATGACACGACTTAAGCCCAACCAGATTTCTGAAAAGAAGGCCAAAGAATGGCTCAATACTTTTGATAAACTGAAACAGCAGCTTAAAATGAATTTCAGGACTGTTTTCATAGAGAGAAAAACATGGGAGATTTTGACCGGATCAGACAACCTGCAGCGGATCAGGGTATACTTCGGACTGGAAGCAGGGCAGCCAGGTCCCCGCTCCCTGTGTGGCTATGCTGTTTCAACAATCCTTGATGATC
>CAYMXK010000291.1:0-6292 GCA_964393915.1 uncultured Prolixibacteraceae bacterium | reverse complement strand
TCAGATACTTTTGTCAACGGAAATAACCTGCAATGCGGCTGGAATAATTTTTAAATTCAATTGTTCAACCGGCTCTACCATCTCACCATCAATTTGCAGATCCTGCCTTTTGCTAAAAACAATTTCAGCATCAGCAGAATTAAAAACTTCCACGTATTGCATGTCATGCAATTTTCCGGCAAAACCGGCATACAGGAAAGTCAAAATA
The DNA here is from genome assembly GCA_964393915.1 of uncultured Prolixibacteraceae bacterium. Taxonomy (GTDB): domain Bacteria; phylum Bacteroidota; class Bacteroidia; order Bacteroidales; family Prolixibacteraceae; genus UBA1413. Next base: position 6,084 of record CAYMXK010000291.1, on the reverse strand, counting down.
AACCACCAGGGATAGGGTTTTATTACTACGATTTCAAATATTCCGTCGTTGTATTTGCCCGTAGGATTTATGCGTATGCCTGTACCATAGCTATGGGCATTGGCAATAACCACCATTTCGGCTTTTATTTTCCGGGTTTTTTCCCTGGTTTTTATTTTACATGCGAACAACGATTTGGGGGAAAGCAATTCTTTAAACAGCTGTTTTCCGTATCCGGCAAATCCCTTACCACCTTCCCTTTCAAAACGTTTCACAATACGCGCATTAATTCCTACATCGCTAAGATGCAGACAATAATACGACTCATTTATTTCAATTACATCGAAGGGTTTATATACCCCGTGTATATTTTTATATAAAGCGTCTTTAAAGTTCGATGGAATCCCGAGGTTAAAAGCCAGTCCATTAGCAGATCCGGTTGGAATCAGTCCAAGTTTAATCTGGCTTCCCAGAAGCAGTGAAGCCACCAGGTTTATTGTTCCGTCGCCACCAACCGGTATAACTATTTTGGGCTGAAATGTCTGAATTTGTTGGCGTATTGCTTCCCTGTCGTTGTTCCCGGTGGTTTTAAATATTTTATAATCAAAATCTGATTCAAGCGAAACCCCGGAAATGATGAGTTCAAAATCATCTTTTTGGCCGCTACCGGCTTTAGGATTAATGATAAATAATATTCGATTTGATTTCTTTTCTTTCAATATTCTGTATTTTAATGGCTTAATAGTTGTAGCCTATCTTAAAATGGATACAAGATTTGTGCAGGAAATGAATTTCATGTCAATTTTTACTCATATACAAATATAATACTTAAGTGAAAAGATAACTTAAGTGCACTGTATTTCATTTGTAAATAGTAATTTAATCCAAATCCTTAAACAGATGAATTATATAAAACCAATTTTCAAAAAAATCAGGAAACCGCTAAAACGGCTTAAAGTATTTCTAAAGCAAAAAGCCGGTTGGATCGATACACCTAAGATTCTTGCTTATAAGGGCTATGGAAATAGTTCAGATGTTTTCATTCAAGGAATTTTAATTGAGGACAAAGGACTTACTAAACCAAAAGACAAGCAAATGGTCTGGCAAAATATTCTGGCTATGATTAAACGTTTTTCGAGCGACGAAATAGCCGGAGCAAGAATTAAGGCAAGTTTCTTCGGCGAATCTAAAATAGTGGAAACCGATGAATTGGGTTTTTTTGCATTTCACTTCCATTTTAACGATTCATCCCACAATTTACTCACAAAAAAATGGCACACCGTTCATTTTGAGTTGCTCGATACAGTAATTGAAAATCAGCCACCGGTTTATTCTACCGGCGAAGTGAGAATTATTTCACCTGAACAAAACCGGATAATTGTCTCCGACATTGACGACACAGTGATGATTTCGCACTCCACTCAGATCCTGCGTAAATTGCGTTTGATGTTATTAAAGAATGCACTTACCCGGATGCCATTCCCCGGAATTGTAGAATTTTACCATGCCCTGGCCGAAGGTAAAACAACTGGGGAAAAGCATCCGCTCTTTTTTGTTTCGAGCAGCGAATGGAATTTATATGACCTCCTGGACGATTTTTTCAGTTTTAACCAAATTCCCAAAAGTGTTTTGCTCTTGCAAAAATTGAATCACAGTGTTTATAAATTCTGGAAATCGGGCGGAGGAAGCCACGAGCATAAATACAAAAAAATAAAAATGTTGCTTGAGTTTTATCCAAATCCGAAATTTATACTAATAGGCGACAGCGGGCAGCAGGATCCGCTCATTTATACCCGTATTGCGCTCGATTTTCCGGGGAGAATTGAAGCTATTTACATCCGAAAAATACGAAACAGAAGTTTCCTGAACAGCGATGTAAATTTTTATGAAAAACTGGAAAATGCAAAAACCACCTATTTGGAAGTACAGGATACATACGAAGCAGCCCGCCATGCTTCAGAACATGGTTTTATTTAGTCACTTTTTGTATGTCGGCTTAAACTTGTATGCGTAAAGCCAGTTCTTCGGTTAAATTTATACTTAGTTGGCCCGGGTAAAAACCACAATGGCTTCCGGACTTAATACCCTAAAGGTAAATGACCCTGTAATGAATAATTTAACTTTCGACGTAGTATGGCTGTCATATCCCACTGTATAATCCTGGCCAACCACCAATTCATAATCTCCTCCTCTATCGGAGAGCAAGTAAGAATTTTTATTGAAATGATTAATCAAAACTTTTCCGCCAAGTAGCGCTTTTAATTGTTTTTGAATTGGATAACCTTCTGACAATTTTATTAATTCGAGCCATTCCATTTCGTTAATTACTAAAGAATACGGCCCCTGTACTGCTTTTCTGTTGAGGTGAATAATCTGGGTTCCAATCTCTTTAAGGAAGGCATTGGCATTGGTCGGCAGGGTTACCGGATTGCCATCTGCTGCTTCTTTCAGACCAATTATTTTGGCTGGAGGAAATCCATCAAAAATTGCATCTTCCTCAAAAAGAGCTATTTCCCGGATAGCATTTTCAAGTGGCGACAAATCGATATCTTTTGCTCCCCGTTCAATATTATCCAGCTCCCATAGGTCGAGTTCAAAGGGTTTTCGAACCTCCACCAGTGGTAAGAATTCCCGCAATCCGTAATTTACTCCCTCGTTTGACTGGTCATCAGGAATATTCAATCTTCCGGTTGATATTCCTCCCATTTCCAAACCGTTAGGGCCATTTATATCTACAAATTTTCGGGCCGTTAAATAAGCGCTTAATATTTGTTTTGTTCTCTCCGTTATTTCCCCCCAGGCTTTTTCACTCACAGGGGCAAGTGATTTTTTTAAAATATTCATGACTATTTAATTTGATTGTTCGCGTTCTTCAATTTTTACTATATCCTTTTCGGTAAACAGATATTTTTTCATTTTTGCATCCCATCCGTCCATATTTCTGCGTAGCCACTCCAATGCCATGCAAGCATGTTCTATTTCCTCCTTTTGGTTGTGCAGGAGTATTTTTTTAAGCTGTTGATTGGAAGTTGCCGTTAATCGTTGCTGGTACCAATCGATAGCTTCAATCTCTTCTTTTAATGTGACCAATGCACGAACGTAATCGCGGGTTTCTGCCGAAAGTTCCGTTAGTGGTTCATGATAATTCTGCATTTTGTAAAATTTAATCGTTAAACATTTAAGTTATTGTATTGAATAAATCCTGCCAAACATTAAGTTGTATGTGTAAGCATATGATATTACACTGGAATACAATTGATTGAAACCAAAAAAATAATATTTGACCGGACAGATTAAATAGGTCACTACACTTATATTGAGAAAAAGTGTGTACCTTTTCCACAAAAATGATTTTATCTGACCGACATATTGGATTATTTGAATTACATCTTCAAAATCTTTTTATAGAAAACAACGTACTAATTGTATGGATTCTTAATTGAAGGAGGCGTAAAAAAACACTATTGGCTTAAAGGTATTTTTAAAACTACATATTGAAGGTAAACAGTTATGGGAAACACTAAAGCATTTAGAATAATAGGTAACGCATTTAAAATATTTAAAAAATCAATACTGAATTTTAAAACAAACAGACCTGTTCAACTAGCAGGCACAACTGCATTCTTTGCCATTTTTTCCACTGCACCAATTCTAATAATCATTATTTCAGTATTTGGATTTTTCACCGAAGATGTGGTTATTCGTCAAAAACTTTTTGATGAGTTAAATTTATTGGTGGGGCAGGAAAGCACTCAATTGTTGCAAAATGCAATTGACAATTATCAGATTGCAAATAATAGTGGTGTGGGTTTAATAACAGGTGTAGTTATTTTTCTTTTTTCAGCCACTACACTTTTCAGCATATTACAAAATTCAATTAATTTCATTTGGCGAATACAGGTTAAGGCCAACGTAAGAATGGGTATTTTAAACCTGGTTAAAACCCGTATTTTATCGTTTGGGGTAATTCTTAGTTTGGGCTTTGTATTGCTGGTTTCGTTGATTATAGATGCTTCCATAGCCTTTTTAAAGGATTTTCTATCGAGCTATTTCAGTCCTGAATTAATTTTTATAGCGCAGATAGCTAACGCTATTCTTTCATTTGGAATTATAACCACAGTCTTTGGTCTCATTTATCGTTTCCTTCCCGACGTAAATGTAAAATGGAATGCCAGTTGGTATGCAGCTATTTTTGCATCGGTGCTTTTTACCGGTGGTAAATTTCTTATTGGCTACATTATCGGTTCCAGTAACCTCGGAGTGGTTTATGGTGCAGCCAGTTCGTTTGTGGTTATTCTGGTATGGATTTATTATGTGTCGTTAATTTTTTATTTTGGTGTGGAATTGAGTCATCAGTTTTCAATTTTTTATCATCATAAAAACAAACCCATGAAGTTTTCAGTTCCTTTTGAAATCAACAAATTAGTGTAAAATAAAATTAAAAAAAATACCGGGGGAACACCCGGTATTTTTTTGTTTAAACACTTTATGAGATAGTGCTTCATCGGCGAGGCCTCGAATAATTGTGATCAGCAGGGTAGCCTAGAGTTTGTTAATTTCATCGATTAACTCTTCCCTGGCTTTACCCGTAACTTTCTGAAGTCGTCCGAGTAATTCGTCTTCTTTACCTTCCACATATACAAGATCGTTTTCTGCAAGTTCTCCATACTTTTGTTTCAGTTTTCCTTTTAATTCATTCCAGTTTCCTTTAACCTGTAATTTGTTCATAATGTAAATTTTTAATGTTAATACTATATTATTTTCAATATGCAATCGCCTGCAAACAGAGAATAACCAATTTAAAAACAAGCTATCGTTTGCCATGCATAAGGAATTTCCTTATTTTTATCTGAATAGAACACTGATGTTCCATTCGTTTTATTGCTATCCGGATAAGAACGATTTATCGACTTACTTTTTAGTCATCGATAATACAAAACCAACGATCATTACAACACCGCTAATAATTACCGGTGTCCAGTTTGCTGAACTAACAGCTACATTGATGCCAAGAAAACTAAACGATTCGGAATCGTTCATGGCTTGTAATCCAAATATGATTACTCCGGCTAAGCCTAAAATGAATAACACAATACCTGCTACTTTCATAATGATATCATTTTTCGATTATTGTAAAATTTATATGATAAAAACATGCCAATTTTCAGAGGGCTTAAAATTTTATTCACAAAAACCACTAAGTTCCTTATATAAAAGAGTTTGCAAATCTTTTCTTGAAATATGATTAATGAAGTTGGTGAATGAAAAATTCCACACTTTGAGGTACTGATTCCACACATTGTGAAAGTTTTAATTTATCCTGGTGCAGAAACATCAGTCCTGTGAAAACTCAAAAATGAATAGTGTTTCAGTTTTAATACGCTATATGCCTTACTTTACTGCACCAACCGAATAGCCTTTATCTTTTTTAATAGGCCAAATTTCTTATCTTATTTCTCATGGTAAATTAAAACCGGCAAAACTGTTATTTTTAATAGTTCTTTAGTTTGACTGGTGTTAAAGATACGTTTGAAAAATGATTTGTTTTCTTTAAGCAATATCAATAAATCGGCCTCGTTTTTCAGTGCAAAGTCGTTTAACAGCTCTGTTAAATCATCTTGTTTGCTCTTGTATACTACCTTAAAAGAAAGTAGTTTATATGCGGTTTGTTTTTGTAACGTTTCAATAAATCCCTCCTTTTTTACACGCTCTTCAAAATCAGTGCTATCGGTAATGTGTAAAGCTGTAATATTAGGGGAATAATGTGGGAAGGTTTTAATCAGTTTTTTCAAACTTGTAATATCCTCCTCGTTATAATCCGTGGCATATATAATATTGGTAAAAGGTTTAAAAATCGCACCTTTTGGAATTATCCAGACCGGGCAATTTACTTTTTCAATAATATCCATGTTCGAAGAAGTTTGCAACCAAAACCCATCGTCTTCTTGTCCTTCCAAAACTAACATGTCCGCTTCTTTATCTGAAACAAGCTGGTCAGCTTTATCAGCTGCAAAACCAATATATGAAATAACCTCAACAAACATGTTATTTGACATTTTCTCAGTAATGGCCTCAGTATATTTTGTTAAAATCTTCTTTGATTCA
>CAYMXK010000290.1:0-6302 GCA_964393915.1 uncultured Prolixibacteraceae bacterium | reverse complement strand
ATTCGTGCATTCGTGGCCACCTATGCAAAATTCAATATCTTTAAAGTCCGAAAACCTGAGATTAAAATTCTATGGAAAAACTTCTCCTCTGGATTGCATTGATTGCCCTGCCTGGCCTGGCGCCAGCACTGGTCCCTGCAGGTTATCAGACAGAAACTGGTTCCATCTGTACCAGCTTTCCGGAAGACGATAAGAAGTTAGAAAGCCATAATTATCATACTTTTCGCAGTAAATTACGCAACGCACAATCAATTTTTACGCACGAAAAGAGAGGCAGGATTGCCTTCCTGGGAGGTTCCATTACGGCAAACGGTGGCTGGCGCGACAGCATTTGCTCCTACTTTCGGACGAAATTTCCGCAAACAGACTTTGACTTTATTGCTGCCGGAATTCCTTCCATGGGAAGTACACCCCACGCGTTCCGGCTCACACGTGATGTGCTGAGCAAAGGCAAGGTCGACCTTCTTTTTGTCGAAGCAGCCGTCAACGACCGCGCCAATGGCCGGTCAACCACTGAACAGCTTCGGGCGATGGAAGGAATCATAAGACACTCCCGTGAGTCAAACCCATATATGGATATTGTAATGATGCATTTTGTTGATCCGGAGAAAATGCGTGAATACCGAACCAATATAGTGCCCCCAGAAATTGAGAACCATGAAAAAGTAGCCGGCCATTACGGAGTGGCGACCATTAACCTTGCACGGGAGGTAACCGACCGAATTGACAACGGTGAGTTTTCATGGGAAAAGGACTTCAGGGATCTGCATCCGTCTCCGTTTGGGCAACAGGTTTATTATCATTCCATGATGAGTTTTCTCGACACCTGTCTGATGGGTTTTAAAGCTGACATTCAGTCAGTTGCTGCTTACCCGATGCCTGTCAGCCTGGATAATGCATCCTACGACAAGGGCGTACTGATACTGCCAGTCGAAGCAAAATCAGCTAAAGGCTGGTTCATGAATGAACATTGGGAGCCTTCAGACAAGGCATCGACCCGTGCGGATTTTACCCGGGTGCCAATGCTTATCGCAGAAGGAAAGGGGAAAGCTTTAAGTTTTGATTTTGAGGGCAATGCGGTTGGAATTGCAGTTGCCGCCGGTCCGGATGCCGGCAGCATAAAGTACCGGATTGATAAAGGAGAGTGGGAAAAACTGGATTTATATACTAAATGGAGCGGCCAGTTGCATCTGCCCTGGTTTTATACCTTAGGAGCCGGGCTAAAGCCCGGAAATCACCGGATTCAGATAAAATTATTGCAAGGAAAAAACATCCCGAGTAAAGGAAATGCCTGCCGCATCAGGTATTTCTATGTAAACCGGGATTAATTTCCATATTCCACAGATTCAAAAGAAAAAACAAAATTATAGCCACAAATTCACCAGATTCAAAAGTAATTATAGAAAAATAGCCACAGATTCACAGATTGCATTTACAGAATAAATTGCCTTTGATTAGCATCTCTTAAATCATTTGTCAAAATTTCTGGTCATGCACTGTTTGAGAATTTCCCAGACACAGAACCTTTTGAAAGCGATATAAACATCAGAACACGCCTGATGAGAACCGGAGGACACTCTGGAATTCTTAACGAGACAGCAATGAGGTGCGTCCATTAATTCTAAAAACGTCTACTCCGTCAGCAGGAAAGAAATGTCCGAAACAGGACCAGTCTGCGGGAAAAACATTGGATTCATTACTCATCATACGAGCCGGATGATATAAAAATTAAAATTAAATTACGATCTATTACATTTTGTTGATAAATAAGAAGATTTTCTGACATTTTTAATACTTTTAGAGGCCTTGAAAAATCAACATGAATCATAAAAATTAACTTAAAAAAAATAGAAAAATATGAAATCTAACAGAAGAGATTTCCTGTTTAAGACAGGCGCCGCATCAATTGGCCTTAGCCTCTTTCCAACCATTGTAAAAGCCTCGGCCCTGGGAAGGGAGGGAAACGTTCCGCCCAGCGATAAAATCTCCATGATTTTGATTGGCAGTGGAAGCATGGGCAGAGGGGACCTTAACCAATTTTTAAATTTTAACGATGTTCAGGTAGTTGCTGTTTGCGATGTGGATGACACTCAATCCGCTAATGCAAAAAAGATGGTCGATAATAAATACGGCAACAACGATTGCCGGGTTTATAAAGATTTCCGCGAGATCTTAGAAAAAGAGAAGGTCGATACAGCGGTGCTGGCATTACCCGATCACTGGCATGCACTGATTGCCTGTGCTGTGGCCGATAAGAAAATTGACATTTACGGTGAAAAACCTTTGGCACGTTATCTTGCCGAAAGCAGGGCAATTGTTGATGCAGTAAAGCGCAACAATATAGTCTGGCAGACGGGAAGCCAGCAACGTTCTGAAGCTAATTTTCACCAGGCATGTGAGCTGGTTATAAATGGAAGAATTGGTAAAGTGGGTTATGTAGAAGTTGGTTTGCCCAATGGCGGACACTATATTGGTAACCCGGTGGAGGAGCCTGTTCCTGAAGGACTCGACTGGGATATGTGGCTGGGGCCAGCCCCTTTTGTGCCTTACCGGCGGGGTATAACGCCTTGGAACTGGCGTTGGATTAAGGAATATTCAGGTGGACAGCTCACTGACTGGGCAGGACATCATATTGATATTGCCAACTGGGGACTTGGACTTGAACGAACCGGCCCTGTTACCATTGAAGGAGTAGGAAGGCCCAACAACGATGGTATTTACAATGTACCTGCCGAATACGATTTTACCTGTATGTATGCCAACGGATTAAAAATGCGTGTTGCCAACCAATCAAAGGCGGAACATGGTATGGGAACCTTCTGGAAAGGCGATACCGGATGGATACATGTTACAAGGGGAGGATTAAAGGCTTCCGATGAAAACATCCTCAAAGAAAAGATTGGCCGGGATGAAATATCGCTGTATAAAAGCGAACACCATCACCGGAATTTTATTGATTGTGTTAAGTCGAGGAAAGAAACCATTGCACCTGCGGAGGCCGGCCACCGTGCCATCAGTGTGGCTCACCTCGGTGAAATCGCAATGACTACAGGACAAAAACTCAATTGGGATCCGCAGGCTGAAAAATTCACAGACAATAATCTCTATGCCACGCGGCTGTTGCGCAGGCCTTATCGTGACCCATGGGTTTTCCCCGCGTAACCACAAAGAAAAAATTTACATAAATGCAAAGTATGAAACGAGCATGACAAAATCTTAAATACAAATGTATATCATCGAAATCATGCGCGTTACACCTTTATTTTCAAAAACAAAACAATAATTCAAATGAAAAGAGCAACAATAATAGCAGTTTTGGTAGCATTTACATTGACCATGTTTAATGTTTCCTGTTCCCGCCAACCCAATTTGAACGCCCTTATCCTGACCGGTCAGAATAACCATAACTGGAAAAAAAGCAGTGTGGTTTTAAAACAGATTCTTGAAAAATCAGACATATTTACCGTTGAAACCAAGGTGTCTCCGGCCGCGGGAGAAGATATGGCCGGGTTTATTGTTGATTTCAGCCCTTATGATGTAGTTGTCCTCGATTACACCGGTGATGAATGGCCAGTTGAAACCCGCGACAATTTCGTCAGATACGTGGAAAACGGCGGCGGAGTGGTAGTATACCATGCATCAAATAACGCTTTTCCAGATTGGGTAGAATACAACAAAATAATCGGTCTCGGAGGCTGGGGTGGACGAAATGAAAAATCAGGACCTTACCTGTATGTTGTAGACGGAGAGGTCGTCCTGGATGAATCTCCCGGCCGGGGAGGGTCGCATGGCAGACAGCATGAGTTCGTTGTTCAGGCATTCCAGCCCGCCCACCCTATTCTGAAAGGACTTCCTGAAAAGTGGTTGCAGGCACAGGATGAACTTTATTCTGAGCTTCGCGGTCCTGCTGAAAACGTGGAGTTATTGGCTTACGCATACGCCGATGCCAAATTCGGCGGAACCACCAGAAATGAACCGATGCTCTTTACGGTTACTTATGGGAAAGGGCGTATTTTCCATACAGCTTTGGGACATGCCGGAAATAACGACATGTTCTTTCCGGCAATGGAGTCTGCGGGTTTCATAGTTACTACCCAACGGGGAGCTGAGTGGGCGGCCACCGGAAAAGTAACCCAGGCCCTTCCTGCAACATTTCCCTCAGAAACGGAAGTTTTACGCTGGGAGTTTTATGAAGATATCTATTCCGATATCAAACCCATTGTTGCACGAATGCAGGAATATGAGATCGGCAAATCGAACGACAGTTTTGCGATCCTGAAAAGGCTCATTAGCGAAAACCTTGACAATCAGGAAAAAATGGGTGAATACCACCAGGCTATCAAGAAGCTGTTGAAATCCAAAAAAACAACTCTTGAGTGTAAAAAGTTGCTTTTAAAAGAGTTCTCCTGGATTGCCGATGATTCATACATTGATATGTATAATGAGCTTGAAAAAGACCCGAGTCTTTCTAATGAAGCTAAATACGCCCTGGGCATGATTAAAAATTAAACTGAACCAATATCTTTGCGGAGTATGTAAATGGATGCAAGTAAAATTTGCAGTCCGAAAAATGCTTTTATGATATCGATTGTCATTCCTCTATATAATGAAGAGCAACTGGTTGAGATGTTTCTGGATCAACTCTTTCATTCGTTAAAGGAGATTGAAGAGGGGTTTGAGGTAGTTTGTGTCGATGATGGAAGTACCGATTCTACTCTGGAGAAACTCATAAAAATTCGCAAAGAATGTGCTGAGCTGAAAATAGTTTCGCTTTCACGAAATTTCGGATTACAGTCCGCGCTCACAGCAGGCCTCAATTATGCCAAAGGAGAGTATATCGTTATCATGGATGCTGACTTTCAGGATCCCCCTGATTTGGTGCCTGTCCTTTATGAAAAAATAAAGTCCACAGGTGCCGACATAGTTTCTGCCATAAGGGAAACCCGCGACGAGAAGTTTATTAAGAAAATCTACATCAATCTGTTTCACAAGATTTTCGACCAGCTTACCGCAGGGCAGCAGGTAGCACAAAGTGGAAATTTTTCCATTCTGAATAAAAAGGCTCACCGGGCAATACTTCAATTTCCGGAGCGGAGCCGGTATCTGCCGGGCATTCGCAACTTTATTGGTTTCAAACATGAATTCATCAGCTACCACAGGCCCGACCGGATGAAGGGTGAAGCTAAAATGAGCCAGCGTAAGTTGTTCTCTCTGGCCGCCGATGCCATATACTCCTTCACCAAATGGCCCATCCGAATTTGCCTGTTCCTGGGTCTGATTGGTGTACTTACATTTTCTTTTGCCATTGTTTATACCGTGGCATCAAAGTTATTGGGACTGGCTCCCACCGGATGGTCGTCGATGTTTTTGGCTATTAGTTTCTTTGGCTCTGTCCAGCTTACCTTTATGGGCCTTATTGGCGAATATATATACCGCATTTTCAAGGAAGTTCAGGCACGCCCGCTGTACCTGATAAATGAGATCTATGAATAACCGCCAGCTGCTAAACGGGAAAAATGGCTTTTATGCGACCCTGTTTCTTGTTGCAGTGGCATTGGCTTTTCTTGCACCACATGCTGCGGTAAATGTAGACGAGCAACTCCATTATCCGCATGCCAAAAAAGTGGTGAACTGGTATTTTACTTCAGGAAGCGACACCTCCTGCCTTCATACCCCGGAAACGAACCTGAAGTATTACGGACAATCGGTCGATAACCTAACAGCTCTGGTTAATCGGGTTTTCAGTGTGGAAGATGAGTTTTTGATCAGACATTATATTGGTGCACTGTTTTTTTTGTTGCTGTTGTATTTCACCGGATTAATGAGCCGGCGCTTGAGCGGAAGCTGGCTGACAGCCACAGTTACTTTGCTGGCACTGGTTTTTATGCCCCGCCTGTCGGGACACGCGTTTGGTAATCTCAAGGATATTCCCTTTGCTGCCGGTTACATGGCAGGCCTGCTGATGATCGGCCAGTTTCTGAAGGAGTTGCCCCATCCGCGGTGGAAAACAACCATCCTCCTCGGACTTTCGATTGCTTTCACCGTATCTGTCAGGGCCGGTGGATTTATCCTGTTTGCCTATCTTGGTTTCTCGATGATCATTTTCTTCATTGCATATCCCTCCATGCTAAAGAAGATGTTAACCGGTAAACCGGAATTAACCGGTCTGGTGATACGGGGATTAGCAATTGTTTTGATTGGTTACTTTGCCGGGTTGCTGTTCTGGCCTTATGCACTGCAAAATGTATTTGTTAATCCACTTGAAAGTCTTGGCGTAATGGAAAATTACGTGATCGCCATCA
>CAYMXK010000289.1:0-6370 GCA_964393915.1 uncultured Prolixibacteraceae bacterium | reverse complement strand
CATTTAAAGATCCATCCGCTCTCATCCGGAGGATGGAAGAGCCATTTGTTCAGAAAATTAACCTTCACTGTGTCGATCGGCTTGGCATTTGGCCCCAGCCACTCTACCCTTCCATCAGAAAGGTACCTGGCCCGGAAGTTTTGGTTTTCGTGGGTATCGATAGCCGCATAACCAATAATCTTTCTTTGTTTATTCAGGGAATCCCAAAGCGCCAGGATGGGCACCTGTTCATCAAAAACCTCACGGTAGGCCCAATGCCTGAATTTTTTCCCATTGACAGTAAAGTTCAGGATTACCTTGTAGAGCGATTCGTCCTTTGTATCGGTATGAAAGTTATATATTTCCATACCCTGGTACCAGGGTATTCCCCAACTGTGCGGCTCTTCTGTATGGGAATAAAACACCAGACCTCCCTGGCTGAAGATGTTCCTGGCTATGGTATCAGTCTCAAGGCTCCAATCGATTACTGCAGAATCGAGAGGCCACACATTCAGCCCTCTCCTTTCGCTTCCGGGTTCAATTAAAACGCCATCGTAAATCCCCTGGTAACCTCTGGGAAAGGTATCTAAACTGCCTCGTGGGTGATCGGAAAGAAAAATAAAATCGACCCCGTGTTTCTTTGCAGCAGGAATGATGTCCGTCAATGTCCCTTCGCTGTCATGCGACCAGTAGCTGTGCAGATGGAAGTGACCTTCATAGGTATTCAGACCGGTAACAACCGGTGTTGGCTTGCGGGTTTGCTGAAATTCAGCCGCGACCCGTTCATACCGGGGGTACACCACCCATTTGCGCCACAGTGAAGGCGCCAGCAAAATCAAAACAAGTAAAATAAATACTCCCAAAACCGTTAACAACAAGTATTTCAAGAATTTAAACAGCTTTCCAAACATTGCGAACTAAACATTTATAGGTTAATAACTACGGAATACATTTGCCTGATCAGGTCCATGGTATAATCGCCCAGGTAAGGACCAAACCAACCCATGGTTTTCGGCTCATATTTATCCATATAGAAATATTTGCCGGGAATAATGTACCCCACGTAGCTTCCGTTGAATCCGGTAACCATGCTGTCGAACCCCTGCGCCGCCAGCGAGTTTTGAATCTGCAGGGCAAGTTCCCCGCTGAAATCGGCGGGCGTGGTAATCCAGACCAGGTTGTTAATCCGCACAACCTGCAGGTAAACACTACCGGGGTAGGGCATCAATTTCCGGCTAAGGAAGGTGGAAAGGCCTCTCCGCGGGGTTAAGCGAATATGGTATTCAGGCAATCCGATCCTGAGCGACATGGGCACCATGATTATTGAATCGCTCATTAGCACGCCGGGATAATAAGCTGCAGTGCTGTCGGCCAGGGCTTCACCTATGTATCGCGCCCTTTCGAAATCGCTTCCTTCTCCGGTCGGGCTCTGGCTTCCCATTGATCCGGCGAAAAATAGTGCCATCCCCGTAGTAAGTTCACTGGTCTTTCCGGCCCAGTATCCGGGATAATCGGCACTGAAATTCATATTTTTTGCTCCAAGCGTGGTAGAATGGGCAGAGAAGCTCCCCAGGATGGCTTTCTCAGCCTCCATTTGCTCTGCAACAACGAAACTGAACCGGTCGTTTTTGGTACCAAGTTCTCCGGTAAGGCGATTCCGGGTAAACATGCCCGCATCAAATTGTCCGGAGCCGATTCTGGCCGGCTTGAGGTTGGCAACAGCGGTAAGTATTGCCTCGCTGATTTGATTTACAAGCCACTTTTCGATATTGGGATTGTTCTTCCCGGCAAAAGCACTGCCGATCAGACCGGGCCCCCAGCCTCCCGGGCCAGAGTGGGTGTGGGTAGCCGAAAAGAATATCTGTTCTCTTGCAAGGCCACTTTCATTTAAGCGCACCATAACCGCTTCGGTGATATTGGGAGGCATGATCAGCATGTCAGCGGTGACAAAAACAACAAGTGTCTCATTGCTTTTCAAGGCAACCGCCTTAACGAAAATGCTGTCGTGAATGCCCGTTGCAGGCTCCCCTTTGCGCGCTCCATAGCCTGCCAGCGGAACACGGATGAAATGGCCCTTTTCAATATCGTCGGCAGGATAGTTGAGTCCGGGTGAAATGCTGACCTTTGCAAAACCAGCCTCCACAGGCCCTTTGGTGGCTGCCAGGCCATTCTTAAGACTATCGATCCGGACGACCGCCTCTGTAAAATAACCGGCATCCCAATAGGGTGTATGGTCTACCCTGCTGGTGCCGATAAGCAGTAAAGCCAAAAGTACCAGAAGGATGACTCCCAAAATCCTGAACAATTTTCTCATCAGCATTTATTATTTGTCGTTATATTCTTTAAAAGGGCTATTCACTGATTCCCAACAGGACTTTTGATCCGCTGGTCAGGAACATCCGGGTACTCTCGGTATATTCGTGCCCAAGGGGAGCCTTATATACCAGCTCCACATAAAAGGCTTTGTACCCGCTGCCGGGATAGGCCACTTCCACATTTACCCGGGAAGTACCTGCCATACCAAGATCAGCCGAACTCCACTTTTTATCCCTGAACTCCCTGTCGGTGGAGGTGGAGGTCCAGAGCCTCGCGCCAACAAGCTGACCGGCGCTGGTATTCAGCTGAACCTCTATCTTATTGTTCTTCTCACTTATGGAATAGTCATTGAGGGGATAGGTACTGTTGGTAATGGTCATCCCAAAGAAGGCGCTTAATGTATTCAGGGCCTGCCTTTTGTCACCGAGTCCATGGCCGGCATTGGCGATATAACAAATATGGTTTTCTCCCGGGATACTGTCGATGTAGTTCTTGATGGCATCTACCGGCCAATATTCATCGTTGGTTCCCATGAATATCATTTTGGGCATGGTAAGGTATCGCCTGTAGGAATAGGGATCGACCATCTGAACAAGGGTTTGCCCCCCTTCGGTACTCAGTTTCTGAGCAATACCCAGATTGACATAATCTTCGATCTGGATGCTGTAATCTCCCCATGTCACTTTGTGGTACTCAATGCTCACTGGCATATTGAGGACATCGATAACCATGGGGGCAATCGCCTTCACCCGGGCATCGCTTGCCGCTGTGAGCCAGGTAGTCCAGCCTCTTTTGGAAGCCCCCGACACGACAAACTCATTCACCTTATGTTTCAACTCTTTTTTTGCAAATAACTGGATCACGTCCATGGCCTTGACCGCGCTTTTGGTCATTGGGAAAAGCAGCGGCCAGGTATAATCATCATCATTCAAAAAATTGTGATAGGTGTAGGAGATCAGTTCATCCTCCGTTTTTCCGCCATACAAGGGCTGGTTGGGAACCTGCCATATTATGGAGGTAATGGCCTGGTTCTTAATGGCGATCTGTCCAAAGGCCTTTACCAGGTCGTCTTCCATTTTATGGAGATTGGGCTGTCCCTCTTTCACACTTCCCCCGGTAATAAAAAGAAGCGCATCATTGTAAGTGAGCTTATCGGGCACCATCACGAAAAGTTCGTGGCGCCAGTGTATGCCCCTCCAGGTCTGGGAGGAAAACACAATCTGGTAGGTAGAAACACCTTCGGTTTTGGATGAATTGATCACTTTCCAGCCAAATGTTTTGTCCTTGTTTTGAATATAGCTTTTAAGAGCGGTTTCGGGGGTGATTGTTTTTTTTGAAACAGGAAAGGCAATGAGGGTCGAGAATAAAAAAATAAGTGATAGGAGGAGAATTTTTCTTTTTGACATTGTATTGTTATTTTGAAATGAGATTAAAAAAACTGGCTGTCTTAAAAGATGGCGCCACGGACATTCCCTGCTTTTATTATTTCGGGCAGAATGTTGTTCGAATTCTTCCCGGGCAGGTAAAAACCAGTGCAAAGCACACTTTTAAGACAGCCAGAATATTTGCTATTCATCAATTAATAGGGTTTTCCGGTTCCCTGCAGCAGCCAGGGCTTCGACCAGGCGCTGTTGTTGCTCTGGTCAGTTTGTTTATAAATGGTAGGTTCCAGATTATTTATCGCCACATTTGCGTTTACCGTGTTTTTGGAAATTTCATCGGTATTATGGTAATAGAAACGAAGTGGAAGGGCAGCTCTTTTAGCCGACTCTCCGGTCTGGAGAACAGGGAATCCTGTCCGGCGGTAATCGAACCATGCTTCTGCAGCGGCCGTCCAGCTGGCTATCCACTTCTGCCGGATGATGCTTTCCAATCCACTATAAGGTGCACCGCTGATGTAATTAGTAAAGGATGCACCCACTCCCCAGGCGGCAAAGGATTGTTGAATTCCAGCAGCATAATGCGCTTCGGGAGTACCCGGTGCCCAGCCGCTTATGGCAGCTTCGGCAAGGATAAAATGCACTTCGGCGGACGACATGATTCGCATCAGGAGCAGCGGATGGGTGCTCAGCTTGTAGATATCGTTGAGGTGCGAAGCATGGGGATTAAAGACCCCCTGATCGAGGTTGGGGTTCAGGTTGTACTGAGGTGCAGCAAATACGGAAGGAGGAATCCCTACATATTCCGGATCGTAATCCACACTGAGGCTCCATGAATTTTCGTATTTGGTTACCACGTCCTGTGAGATTTCACGTTTTCCATCCACTATCCTGTCGACATTGGTACCGCTCACCAGGACGAGTGGGATGGAGATTTTATTCGCCCAGACACCCAGTCTGGGGTCGTTCAGGGCCTGCATGGCATCCACCAGTGTGGAAGCCAGCTTCACCCGCATATAAGCTCCGCTCGGGTCAGGGTTGTACGCCATCGTGGTTGGCCAGGAATCAGCCGCCGACCTTCCGGGATAACTGACATTTGCATCGTCGGTATTTGCGGTCATCAGAGGGTATTTTGCAGCATCACCGGTAATTTTCCGGATTCCCTGTTCTGCAAAGGCAGCCTCCTTTTTAGAAAGCCTCATGTAATATCTGAGAGCCAGAGAGTTGGCAAATTTTCTCCATTTGGTGACATCCCCCCGGAAAAGAACATCCTGTGTGGAAGAAATATTCCTGTATTCACTGCTGTTTTTGGATAGCAGGGTATTGGCCGTCTCCAGGTCTGCCAGTATGCCTTCGTAAATGTTTTTTTGCGGATCAAAAACCGGCTTGAAGAAATCGGCGCCCTGTTCAGCTTTAAGGGCATCCATGTATGGGGCATCCCCCCAAAGGTCGGCGATCATCCCAAACGTATAAGCCCGCAAAACAAGTGCGACGCCCTGGTGGAACTCAAATTCGCCATTAATGGCTTTCTTGTGGAATTCTTCGTTGTTCCTCAGTATGCCATAATATCCCGACCAGCTGTGGGAATTGTCATCCCAGTCGTAATCGTTGTGTCCGCCTGACCATCCGTCGTGTTGTGTGTGCTGCATCACTCCGGCGATGTTTCCAAAACCCAGGTTCACTACATTTTGTCCGATCCCCGTGATGATGGTGGGAAGCAAAAGGTTAAGGTCTGCAATTTCAGGATCCACCCCGTTGGGATTGATGTTCATTTCATCAAGGTCTTTACATGAAATAACCAGAGTAAGCACTAAGGTTAAACCAATTATAAAGCTATTTTTTACTCGATACATATTCGTATGAATTTAGGTTATTAAAAAGTAAAACTTAGTTTAAATCCAATCGGCACTGCCCAAGGATCAGCGTTGTAACGTTCAACACCCTGAAGAAAGCGACCGCCTTCAGGCTGGTAAGCTCTTTCCGGGTCAATTCCAAGTTCTGAATCTTTGGTCCATAGCATGATATTACGGCTGTAAATGGCGAAATTTACATCTTCCATACCAGCCAACTGTGCTATTCTGGAGGGGAACCTGTAGTTCAGGGAGATTTCCCTGAGTTTGACGTAGTCGGCATCGAACATGTTTGCTTCGCCAACGTCCCATGGATAACTAACCACGTAAGGAAGGAACACTGTACCCACATTCCCCAGGTTTTCTCCCTGCAGGATGAATTTTCCGTTGGCATCGTGGTAACCGAATACACCAGGAGCAAAAGTTGCGTCGTACACGGTAACACCACTGAAGCTTTCCGGAAAACCACCGTAATCGGGGGTTGGTCCGCCAACCGGGTAGAGGCGGTCAGCCAGAAGCAGCCTTTCCTTGTTTTCCAGTACCCATGCCTTAAGTTCAGGACTGGCCTTTCCACCCAGTTCTCCCGGGTGAACCAGTTTGTCGAGCCACGTCTGGGAATGGACGGATTCGGTCAGATAACGCCAGGTTTGAGATACGAACTGACCGCCGGATCTCCAGTCGAAGGTCATGTTGAGCGAAAAGTTTTTATAGGAGAGTGAGGATTGTAACCCAAGAATAAAGTCGGGATTATAATTTCCTACCAGTGAGTAATTTTCTTCACCTTGCCATTCGGCGTCCAGACCGCTTCCCATAATCGGGAATCCATAATAGTCAGAAGTAGTGTCG
>CAYMXK010000288.1:0-6371 GCA_964393915.1 uncultured Prolixibacteraceae bacterium | reverse complement strand
GAGGTACATTGGTTCGTTGACAAAGAGTTTTCGGGCAGCACAAAGGATTATCACCAGCTGAGCCTTCGCCCTTCACCAGGCTGGCATACCCTTACAGTTACAGACCAGAACGGGCATCAACTGCAAAAAAGGTTTCTGGTAGTGCAATCAGAGTGATAAAATCCTGGTTGAATAATAAACATTCCATTACTTTTGCAAAATATACTTTAGCTTTTTCATTTAAAACTGTTGGAACTTTATTTTCAGTTATGACAATTGCAGAGAATCTGACAAAAATCAAGAGCACCTTGCCGCCAGGCGTTAAACTGGCAGCCGTATCGAAAACCCATCCGGTGGAGGACATACTTGAAGCCTGTTCAACCGGACACCGGTGCTTTGCGGAAAACAAGGCACAGGAGCTCTCCGCCAAACACCCACTGCTGCCTGCCGATATCGAGTGGCATTTTATAGGGCATCTTCAGACCAATAAGGTAAAGTACATTGCCCCGTTTGTCTCTATGATCCATTCGGTGGATTCACTCAGGCTTTTGCAGGTCATAGACAAGGAAGCGCAAAGATATGCAAGGATAATCTACTGTCTGCTGCAGTTTCATATTGCCGGTGAAGAAACCAAATTCGGATTGTCGTACGAAGAAGCCCTGGAATTACTTGAATCGAAGGAATACAGATCCCTGCAAAACATACGTATTGCAGGGGTAATGGGCATGGCCACATTTACCGATGACCAAAATCAGGTCCGGAAAGAATTCCGGCAGCTCAAATCCTTTTTCAACCAGTTAAAAACCGACTGTTTCCCTGATGATCCTCATTTCTGCGAAATATCTATGGGGATGTCCGACGACTACCAGATAGCCATCGACGAAGGATCCACCCTGATCAGGGTAGGAAGCAGCATCTTTGGGCACCGGAGTTATTTATAGCTTTGTGCTGATTTACTCTTCGGCAGCAGGAGGAGTTTCCCGTGGAGTTGTCAGACCCGCCTTGTATGGGAATACGTCCACAATGGTGCTCACGGCAATGGCTGTAACAACATAAGGCACTATCAGAAAGGAAAGGCTTTCTTCCAGATGCTTCAAAGCCTGTTCGATATCATCGGCCTGAATCAGGTAGAATACCCGGAGTTTCTTTTCTTTTCCCGCTTCTTCATCAATGGTAACCAGGTTAATGGTTGCCCGATACCACCACTCGCCTGCCTCAAAAGGAAAGACTTCAGCTATCTTTGATTTTTTAAGGTCGGTAACCATAAACTCCCCCCTGACCATGGTCTGCAATTCTGCAATTATCCGCGCTTCAGCATCTGTGAACGACACGGCATCCAGCAGGTAATTCTCGCTCACCGTGCGCTCACGGCCATTTTCGTCTATCTTTTGGTATTTTACTTTACCCTCAAACCAGGTCTGCATCATAGTATAAATTTTGCCCGCAAATTTAGTTGTTTTTAAACGTTGTCTGCCACAATGAAAAAATTATCAGGAAAACATTGAACGGTCAGAAACCTAAAAAGGGCCTGCCTCAACAGGCAAGCCCTCTAAAAGAATTAAATCAGACCAAAAACCAATGTCTGGGGGAGTATATTAGCGCAAATCAATAAACACTGAACTAGTTAACAGCACTTTCCCCATGCTCATAAATATCAAGACCTTCTTCCTCAACACGGCGTGAAACGCGCAAACCAACGGTAGCCTTGAGTACTTTAAAGAGGATAAATCCAAGTCCCATAGACCATGCGGCAATAGAGACCACACCGATTATCTGGGAAATCAGCAGGGAAGCTCCGCCACCATAAAACAATCCACCTTCGGTGGCCAGCAATCCGACCATTAAAGTGCCGAATGCACCGTTGATCCCATGAACGGAGATAGCGCCCACCGGATCATCTACACGAAACACATGGTCGAAAATGGTAACAGAGAATACCAGCAATACACCGGCCAGCAGACCAATCACCACAGCACCGGCGGGAGAGACGATATTACATCCGGCTGTTATTGCAACGAGTCCGGCGAGAGCACCGTTAAGTGATAAGCTGAGCGCCGGTTTTCCAAAGCGTAACCAGCTGGTTACCAGCGCAGCAACCGTTCCTGCCGCTGCAGCCAGGTTGGTGGTAACAAATATATGGGCAAGGGCATTGGCATTATCTGTACCAGCGGCAGCCAACTGGGACCCGGGGTTAAAACCGAACCATCCTAACCAGAGGATGAATACACCCAGTGCGCCATAGGTCATATTCTGACCCGGAATGGCATTCACTTTCTTACCGTTATATTTACCAATACGCGGTCCGAGAGCAATGGTACCCATCAGGGCAACCCATGCTCCTACGGAGTGCACAACGGTAGAACCAGCGAAATCGTGAAAAGGCGTTTCCATTTGCGACAACCAGCCGCCGCCCCATACCCAATGGCCCGAAACGGGATAAATAAAAGCGGTAATCGCTATCGAGTAAAAAAAGTAAGCTTTAAACTCGGTACGTTCTGCCATGGCACCCGAAACGATGGTGGCAGCCGTGGCGGCAAATACCGTCTGAAAGATCAGAAAAGCCAAAGGAGGTATGGAGCCTTCCCATCCCTTCATAAAGAACAGATCAGGCATTCCGATTAGACCGGCCTGGTCGGCTCCAAACATAAGGCTGAAACCGATAAACCAAAACAGCAAAGACCCCAACGAAAAGTCGATGATATTTTTGGTCATAATGTTCACCGTATTTTTCTGACGGGTAAACCCAGCTTCAACAAGAGCAAACCCCGCCTGCATAAAGAATACAAGAGCTGCAGCAATCAATACCCACAAGGTATCTATCGACATGGCAATATCCATCACTGAGGACGCCATGGTATCTAAAGTTAAATTTTCTTCCATTTTCTATAATACTAAACGTAAAACACTCCGTTATCTACACCTCTTTACCTTTGATAAACAGTGACTCATCACCAGTCTCACCAGTCCTGATGCGGTAGGATTGATCTATGGTACTCACAAATATCTTTCCGTCGCCAATTTCACCGGTACGCGCTGCTGCCATGATGGCATTTATGGTTTTCTGAACATTCTTATCGCGGACTATGATTGACAGGATAGTTCTCTCAATTGTACTGGTGTCGTAAACGACCCCCCTGTACATGCGACCTTCGCGTGTTTGTCCAACTCCCCTTACATCCCAGAAGGAGAAGAACTCGATCCCGGCTTCATGAAGTGCAATTTTCACTTCATCAAACTTGATCTTCCTTATAATTGCTTCAATTTTCTTCATCGAAATAATATTTAAAGTGATTGATTGATTTTACAGAGATATGCCCACAACCAGATGAAACTGCTCTGTTTTGGGGTTCAGAATTACAGAAGAGAACACAGGCAATGAAAAGGAATCTGAGATTTTGATCTCCTTCGAGCCGGTTAAACCGACATTAACCAAGGCAAATTTTCCGTCGGGGGAGTGCCATCCGTCGCCTGCTCCGATAAACCAGCTCACAGGCCCGGTGGTGAGTCCAGCCTCAAAGTAGAGATCTCCGCCCAATGACCCGGCACCCTCGTTTATGATGTAATTGCCAGACAAGCTAAAGGCACCAGCTTCAAACCCGCTGTTAATTTCATAAGCGTGGCTGGTCCCATCAAAAAACGGAGTCCCTGGAAAATAATATTTGGTCATTCCCAATGAGAGTCCGAAATCAAAGCTAAAGCTGGCATAAAGGTCGGCTTCAGAAAATGCAGCGTCTGCAAATCCATAGGATCCCCAGGCGCCTATTGCGAAACCGCCATAACTATATTCAAGTGCTGGCTGGAAGGCAGATCCATTGCCAAATTTGGTGCCCCTCCACATATAGCTGCTTACAACATCAGCACCCACACTCACCGAGCCTCCTTTTTCCTCTGCCATCCCGGCTGAAGATAAAATCGCGGCAATAACCGCTGTTAGTAGTAATTTTCTTTTCATAAAACTGAAATTTTTAGATTAAACTTAATTATTTATCATATTATTATAAAATACTATTTTTTAGGTCTTACCCTATTTTTTTGATGTTTATACCGCCAAATGTATCGTTATATGAAACCTCACCCCCATTTTTTTATATCATATTTCGATTTATTAACATTTATTTTATATCAACCCTTATTTTTAAATATTGCAATATTGGCAAATATTGGATTAATTACATTCAACTGATTGAATTACACATAAATAACCTTTATGATGTTGCAATCATTTTATTTTTTACATTTTTCCATTTTCTATTCGTTTTTATATCTTTTTGATATTTCAAAATATAAATAAAAGTTCATAAAAAAGAATCTGGCTCCGGACAAAATCCGGTTTAAAGCACCCTGACAGTTGCCAATCCCAAACATGGTTTGGAACAGATCTGCAAAATTCAATGAAGTTTAAATGGAATAGGTGTATTCCGGGGGGAGTGGATAAAAAAACTACTTTTTTTTGACCAAAGGCCGTTGACCGCATTAAACAGGGTGTCTTTGGCCTGGCTCCTGGTTCTTGGATTCAGATTTAAACTGAGCTTGAATTTGAACCCTGAACTTTCAGAAATATCATTCCCTCCTTTTTCTATCTTTGTCTTATTATATTAATGTTTCACATAAAACGGGTTTGATCGGCGGCTGACGAAATACAAACGGGAATTTTTAATCCCGATAGCTTTAGGAACATGCAAGTTGTTTCGAAATGCGCAGGCATTCTACCGAATATGAAGAAATAAGACACTTGTTATAAGATAAATACCTTTAGTAATTAACAATTATATTGAAATGAAACTTTGGGAAAAAGGCGTATCTGTTGACGCTGCTATTGAAAAATTCACTGTAGGAAAAGACCGCGAGCTGGATGTTTTACTGGCTCCTTTCGACATTTTGGGCTCGATGGCTCACGTAACCATGCTTGAAACCATCGGATTAATCGAAAAAGAAGAGCTGCCCGTAATACTGAACGAATTGAAGGAATTGTACCAAAAGTCATTGCAGCCTGGCTTTACAATTGAAGATGGCGTAGAGGATATTCACTCACAGGTTGAACTAATGCTTACCCGGAAACTGGGAGATATTGGAAAAAAGATACACAGTGGCCGTTCGCGAAACGACCAGGTACTCCTCGATCTGAAATTGTTTACCCGCAGCAAACTCGAAAAGCTGGTTGAAAAAACAGATTGGCTTGCCAGTGTACTCCTAGAGAAGAGCGAAAAACACAAAGATGTACTTATGCCGGGATATACCCATCTGCAGCTGGCCATGCCTTCGAGCTTCGGATTATGGTTTGGCGCATACGGGGAAAGCCTTACCGACGACCTGCTTTTTATGCAGTCAGCCTGGAAGATTGTAAACCAGAATCCCCTTGGATCGGCAGCCGGATATGGATCATCCTTTCCGATTAACCGAAGCCTAACCACAAAGTTGCTGGGATTCGACAACCTTAACTATAATGTTGTATATGCCCAGATGGGAAGGGGTAAAACCGAAAGAATTGTAGCATATGCCATGGCCAACCTTGCAGCCACCCTATCAAAACTCGCCTTCGACGTTTGTCTCTTTATGAGCCAGAACTTCAGCTTCGTAACACTTCCCGATGAATTGACCACAGGATCAAGCATCATGCCGCACAAAAAAAATCCGGATGTATTTGAACTGATCAGGGGACATTGCAACAAGCTTCAGGCACTGCCTACCCAGATCACCCTCATCTCCAATAATCTTCCCAGCGGCTATTTTCGCGACATGCAGGTTATGAAAGAAGTCTTTCTCCCTGCTTTCGACGATCTGGAGAACTGCCTTGATATTGCAGCCTATGCCCTCAGCAATATTAAAGTCAATCACAATATACTCGATGATAAAAAGTATGACTACCTTTTCAGTGTGGAGGAGGTCAATAAACTTACCCTACAGGGTATCCCCTTCCGGGATGCCTATAAGGAAGTCGGCCGGCAGATTGCCGAAGGAGAATTCGAACCCACCAGAGTTGTTGAACATACCCACGAAGGAAGTATCGGCAATCTTTGCCTTGATGAGATACGGCAGAAAAAAGAGGAAATTTTAAAGGGTTTTAACTTCGTAACAGTTCGGCATGCCATTACAAAATTAACTTCATAGTCAGAATCCATATTTTTAAGCTTTAGGTTAAGAAAGTGTTACTTTCTTTGTAAATCTTTCGTTTAAATAGCTTTTTTTCAATCCGGAACGTATTTTTGATTTCAATTCGTAAGAATTTATACATGAATTCTTCCTTTTTTATATTTTTTAGTTAAAATTATAACAAAAGGACAATCGAAAGAGTTATAGAGACCAGAAAAAAAAGAAGAGACTATGATGTACGACAAATTACCTGAAGCCCAGGGATTGTATAACCCTGCCAATGAGCATGAGAATTGCGGAAT
>CAYMXK010000287.1:4322-6387 GCA_964393915.1 uncultured Prolixibacteraceae bacterium | reverse complement strand
TAAATATTCATTATGGAAAAGAAGAGGTAAAAAGCAAAGGAGGCCACCAGAAACCAGACAAACCGTCCGGCAAAAATGATCTTCAGGTTGTAGCGGATTGTTCGTCCGAAAATGATGAAGTTATTTTTATTCAGCAACTGCATTATAGTAATTTTTTAAATTCAGGGAATCAGGCAATATCTCTTAAAAGGCACAAATAGGCATCTTCGAGGTGAGGCGTCACATTCACCGCGTTGGGAGCAGGCTGGTCTTTGGCTACTGCCCTGACCTTTATCATTTCCCCATCGCGCATATGATTGGTAATCATCTGCTTATTGGGAAATTTATCGAACTCGGCCGCGGTTAATGAAAACTGCCAGACATGTCCTTCTCCAATCTGAACCATGTTGGAAGGTATTCCGAAATATTTGAGCCGGCCGCGGTTGATAACAGCCACCTGGTTACAGGAACTCGAAATATCTTCAATAATATGGGTGGAGAAAATAACAATGCGGTCGCGGCTGAGCTCCACCAGCAGGTTGCGGAAACGGATACGCTCGCGCGGGTCCAAACCTGCCGTGGGCTCATCAACAACAAGTATGCGGGGCAGGTTGAGCAGTATCTGGGCAATACCAATTCGCTGTTTCATACCTCCCGAGAATGAGCCGATGTTGTCGTTGCGCCGGTCGTACATATGAACGGCTTTCAACACATAATCTATCCTTTCATTGCGGAGGGTAACGTCACTAATTCCCTTGAGGATGGCCTGGTAATCAAGGAATTCCCATGCCGACATATTCTCGTAGGTGCCAAATTCCTGCGGAAGGTATCCGATAAGGCCCTGCAATTCTTCGCGGTGTTTCTGGGTATCCAGGCCATTGATGTATATTTTGCCGTAGCTCTGCTCAAAAATTCCGCAGATAATCCTCATCATGGTAGATTTTCCAGCTCCATTGGGTCCCAGCAATCCGATCATGCCTGTGTTTATTTCCATTGATACACCGGCGAGGGCCTTGAAGGGTTTCCGCCTTTTTCCTATGAGCGGTATATCTTTCACCAGCCTGAAGTACTGCCTGCGCAAAGTTCCGAAGCGCCCTGTAATGCGGTCGATATTCACTGCTTTGTTGTGTACATATGCTGCAGAAGCATAGATCACCAGCAACAGGTACCATACAATCGCTACCAGTATAACCATACTGAGGTTGTCCCATCTGCGGAAGAAAACAAAGAGGAAAATGAGCGGAACAACCCACAGGAGGATGTTATATCCAATTTTTCTCAGCTTCAGCAGCCAGTTCCTGCCTGTTTTTTGGTGACGGTTTACAAGCACTGCATTGAATGGGGTCCAAAGCATGAAATGGTAGAAATAAATTGCCACTGCCATGACCAGCATCCAGAAATTGACATTAAGATAAAAGAAACCAAACCAGAGCATAAATCCCCAAAGGGGTATCTGCCAGATCAAGTCGTTAAAATCACGAAGATGCCTGTATTCACGGTTGAGACCTGCCCTTTCCCTGATTTTGAGGCCCGAATTCCATTCCCTTTCGAACCTGGAAGCACGGTCGTAAATTTTCACCAGTTTCCGTACGGTAATCCTGATAGGTTGTTTGTCGTCAATGACCTTTGCGCTGGCCATTCGCAGGCTCGACTGGATAAACCAGGTTATGCCCGGAATAAGAATAATGACCAGCAGGAAGGTGAGCAACTGCCATATAAAGCTGTCAATCCGGCTGTAGATATACCATACGGAAGCTGCAAACAATACAAAATGAAGCAGTTTTATCTTCCAGTCGAGGCTTTTCATCCAGTCGAGTGTGGTTTCGAGGCCTGCATATAAGGTGGGGATAAAGATCAGCGTAAGTATTGTGCTAAGAGCCAGGCCGCCGATAACCGTGATGGCAAAGGGTGCCCCGATTGCCCCTACATATTCGGCCTGTCCGAGGGCCAGAGGAAACATGGCTACAATGGTGGTTATTGCCGTAATGAGTATCGGCCTGACGCGCGACAGGCCTGCCTCAAGCAGGGCACGCGACTTTCTGTGGCCTCTTTTTCGAAGGATGTTGGTGAAGTCGATCAGAATAAT
>CAYMXK010000287.1:0-4222 GCA_964393915.1 uncultured Prolixibacteraceae bacterium | reverse complement strand
GCAAACCGGTAGTTCAGGATAATCTGCTTTTCCTGGTTTACGCGGGTTATATTGGCCATGCCACTGGCAAAAATAATCTCCGACAGGTCATTCAGTTCATATACTGCTCCCTGGTTATTGCTGATACTTAACCGCCTGAGGTCATCGATGGTCTTGTCGCGGTTCTCTTCGGCACCTTTCTCTTTCAGTATGATATCATATTCTTCCGTTCCCTGCTTAAACGTGGCGCCTGAACTAAACTCACGGCTGAAAGAGCCCAGTTCGCTGGCGATATTGTTCAGCGTTACTTCGTTCTGGGTCATCAGCATCTGGTTAAACAGGAGGTGCACCTCCGGACGGTTGGAACCCACGCTAACCGTTGCGCTGCGCACCGATTCGAGGTTTTCCATAAAATAACGCAGGTCTTCGGCCACGCCTCTCATCAACTGGAAATCCTGTCCTTTGATGATGACCTGTTCCTGGTTGGAACCAATCCCCAAAAAGCGGCTGAAGGCATTCATTCCTCCGGCCATACCCCCGCCGCCGCCTCTGAAGCTCTGGCTCGAAGTGGGTTGGGTGAGGCTGATTTCAGCATTGCTGATCCCTTTGGCACGGTTTTCCACATCCGACCTGATTTCGGCCACCTTCCGGCTGGCAATCTTTTCATATTCTTCCTTCAGGACAATATTGACGATTGCCTCTTCTTCCTGAATGTTGGCAACAACATCCTTAATCTCGGCCAGTTCAGTAAGACGCGACTCCAGTTCCTGTACCACCAGGTCGGTTGACTCGAGGGTAGAACCGGTTGGCATGGTGACATATACCGAAAAACGGTCCTGGTCAACTTCCCTGAGATTATTCATGCTCAGGGCAAGCACAATGAAAATGCTGACAAAGAAAAGCACCAGGGCGCCGATTACGGTTCGTGCAGGTTTGCGCATGCTGGCTTTCAGCAATACAATATAGACCTGAATAATCCGGTTATTGGTGGTGACCTTTTCGTAGAAGATATTATGCGAGGCTTTGCCTTTCAGCAGGATGTGTGCAGCCATGGGGATCAGCAACAGGGCTACGACCAGTGAAACCAGCAGGGTGGAAATAATGGAAGTTCCCACATGATTACCAAGGATCTTCACCATATACTCTGATGAAAAGATGAAGGGAACAAAAACCGTGACAGTGGTAAGCGTGGCAGCCACAATCGACCTCCATACCTCAGTTGTCCCCTGAACCACCGCTCGTTCGGGCGTATAATTCTTGCCGGCAAGCCTGTAAATATTCTCAAGCACCACCACGCTGTTGTCGAGGAGCATGCCAATTGCCAGGGCCATGCCCACCAGGGTAAGGCTGTTAACCGAAATTCCGGCGGCATAAAAGAAATTAAATGCCGTAAATACGGAAACCGGAATGGCAAGGGCTATGATCGACACAATCAGGAAATTTTTGAGGAAGATCCAGAGTACGAATATCGCCAGCAAACCTCCGACAACCGCCAGGGAAACAATCTGGTCGATATTTTTTTCCATCGTTTCGGCAGTGTTCGTCTGTATTACGATTTCCACATCTCTTTGCACAAGCTTCACGTTCAGCCGTTCTATAATCTCCTGGGTTCGATGCGACAGATCAATAAGGTTGGCCTGAGAATCATTGATAAGCAGCACCGAAATGGCATCCAGGCCGTTAACCCTGCTGATGGTGGTCTCTTCCTTTACGCCAAAATAGACCTCGGCTACATCTTTCAGCAGGATGGGCCCCTCAGCGAGAACAATGTTTTCTATGTCGGTAACATCCTTGTATTCTGCCGATACGTGTACAAAATATTTCTTGTTCGATTCATGCAGGTAACCGGCGAAAGCCCGGTCCTGTGAGTTGGAGCTCAGTGCGCCACTTATGCGGGCGGGAGTTATCCCGTATGCCTCGCAGGCTGCCATGTCGATTGTTACTTCTATTGATCTTTCCTTTCCGCCAAAAACATTGGCGGTGGCAATGCCATCTATGTTTTCGAGTTCATTTTTTACTTCCTGGTCGACGATGTTCCGGATCCTGTCGGTGCCGCCGCTGCCCCTGATCTGAAGTTCCATGAACTGATTGGAAAGTTGCTGTATGTCAACCCGGTTTACCATCAAAGTGAACCCTTCGGGCAGGTTGTCGCGTACTTGTTCAATCTTCTCCTGCAGCTTCAGGAAGGTATATTTGAAATTTACATTCTTATTGAAGCTTACCTGTATGGAGGCCTGCCGGTTGTTGAGCCATGTTTCCATGCTTTCTACCCCTTCGAGCGACGCAATGGCGCCTTCGACGGGAATAACAGCCTGGCTTTCCATGTAAGTCGGGTCAACCTCCTGGCGGGAAGTAACCTGAACGAACAACATGGGCAGGTCAGCATTGGGCATAAGCTCCACAGGCAGTTGTTTGTAAGAGACATAACCCAAGAGGGTAAGCCCTATGAACAACATGCTGATTAAAACCTTTCTGTTGATGATGAAATTCATCTGTTTGCCATTTTTATGATGGATAGTATCGCGGATAGGTTTAGCCTTCCGGTCGATTCATGTTTACCGGTTAATTTCCGTATCATCGGAGGTGCGCACAAATAGTGTCCTTACACGGTCGAGAACATCATATACACAAGGTATTACCACAAGAGTAAGCAAGGTGGATGTAATCAGACCTCCAATTACTGCCAGCGCCATTGGTGAACGGAGTGCTGCACTCTCACCGAAACCGATGGTGAGTGGCAACAGTGCCAGGATGGTCGTCAGTGAGGTCATAATGATGGGCCGGATACGCTGCTGACCAGCCAATATGATGGCCGCGCGCCTGTTGAGGCCTTCCCTTATCAGCTGGTTAATCCGGTCAACCAGGATGATGGAGTTGTTGACCGCAATCCCCACCAGCATTATTATCCCGATAAGAGCCATGATGTTGAGTGTACGGCCCAATAAGAAGAAGGTGATAATGCTTCCAACCACAGCGAACGGAATGGTCAGCAAAATGGTAAATGGGTGGATCAGTGACTCGAACTGTGCGGCCATTACCATATACACCAGGATGATGGACAATATCAGGGCAAAGCCGAGGCTTGACATGGTTTCCTGCCGTTTTTCCTCATCTCCGGTGATCTGTATTGAATAATCGGGTTGCAACGGAATTCCGGAAGTGGCTGACCTGATTTGGCTGGCTGCGTGTTGCAGCGCCATTCCCGGTTCCATCTGGGCCGTGATTTTGCCAATGCGGTTCTGGTTGCGGCGGTATATTTCGCGCGGAGAAACTCCCTGGCGCAACTCAGCTATTTCAGTTATCCTGAAAACCTGGGTGCCCGAGCGGACGGTCATGGTACCGATATCTGAAAGGGGAGTTTCAGGTAATTTTATGGTAATGTCGCGCATTTCACCTCCCTTTTCGAATTGTCCGGCATTTTTGCCCTGCAACTGGTCCTGAAGCTGGGTTACTACCGTATTGAGGTCCAGGCCATAAAGCCCTGCACGTATCCTGTCGATTACTACTTCCACCTCGGGAGCCCCATCCTCAATCGATGTCTGTATGTTGTAGAGTCCGGCAATGCCCTCCATTTTTTCTTTCACCTCAAGAGAAACCCGCTCGATCTCATCCATGTCAGTTCCCTTTATCTCCACCACCAGGGGTGCCACATCGGTACCCAGAATAGATTGAAGGGCGGTTTCGTCCTTGGAGAATGAGACTTCCAGATTGGGTATCCCTGTGGTTAATTTGTCGATGGTGGCAATTACGTCATCTGCAGTACGGGTGGAATTTTCACTCAGGATAACCTTTATTTCAGCGGTATTTTCTCCCTGGAAAACGGCCGACTGGCCACTGCTGAAACCATCGTCCGGACCGGCATGTGAATACATTCTGTGGAGGTCATCTTCCAGATAGTCTGTCAGGATGGTTTCAATGTTTCTTACTGTTGATTCAGTGCGCTCGAGTTTGGTGCCTTCGGAAAGTTTCAGATTAATAAGAAACTCTTTTGATTGGGTCTGTGGCATAAATTCGCTGCCTATCAATGGAATAAGCAAAAATGATATGCCAACTAAGGAAAACCCGACTAAGATCACCAGCCACTTCACCCTGAGTATTTTACCTAAAAGGCTTCCATAGATTGTTGTTTTCCCAAGGTTCTTTTTCACTGGTGCAACTTTCTTTTTGTAGAACCGGTGGTACAACATGGGGATTACAAAAATGGCCACAAACAGCGACGATAACAGCGAGAAGGCCACTGTCC
>CAYMXK010000286.1:0-6388 GCA_964393915.1 uncultured Prolixibacteraceae bacterium | reverse complement strand
GATGCGTGGGGACATGATCCGTGGGGACATGATGCGTGGGGACATGATGCGTGGGATGATGATGCGTGGGACCATGATGCGTGGGGACCATGATGCGTGGGATGATGCGTGGGATGATGCCTGGGGACGATGCCCCCAGCTGCGATGTCTCAGGCCTTCAGCCTGAGATGATGGATTGCAGCACATCTTTGAGCCAGCGGATTACCAAATCAGGCCATCGGCCTGGCACATCGCAAATAGGGGCATCGCCCCTATAATCGCCCCTATACATACCATAAATACCATACATACCATACCATACATACCACACCATACATACCATACATACCATACATACCATACATTAATACATAAAGATCATGGGACAATCACTATCGCAAATGTACATCCACCTCGTCTTCGGCACAAAAGGACGAAACCTGTATCTCAACTCAGAAATCGAAAAACGCGTACATGCCTACCTCGCAGGAACACTGCAACAATACGATAGTCCGGCGCTAATCATAAATTCAATGCCCGACCATGTGCATATACTTTTCAGGTTATCAAAGAATTACGCGCTGGCAAAAATTGTGGAAGAAGTAAAAAAGGAATCCTCAAAATGGATAAAAACCATTGAGGGCGGCACAAAACTATTTAAATGGCAGATTGGCTATGGCGCTTTTTCGGTAAGCAGCTCAAAAGTAGAGGTAGTAAAACGCTACATCGAAAATCAAAAACAACACCACGGAATCCAAACCTTCCGCGCGGAGATAGAAAAATTTGCACAACAATATGACATTATTGAATATGACGCCCAATATTTCTGGAACGATTAGCATTCTCAATCATCTGGCTAATAATCAGGCTGTAAGCCTGACACATCACAACTTGGGACATCGTCCCAAGATTAGGACATCGTCCCAAGACAGACCATCTACAAGAGACCTCATGCTACTTCTCTAGGGAACATCGTCCCAGGACAGAGAGTGTCTCCCAGATACAGCGCCGCTCCCATATCATGCAAATCCTTACCCATCAGGCTGTAAGCCTGACACAGCGTAACTTAGGACATCGTCCCAGGACAGACCATCTACACGAGACCTCATGCTACTTCTCTATAGGACATCGTCCCACGACAGCGAGTAGCTCCCAGATCGTGCAATCCCTACCCCTCAGGCTGAAAGCCTGACACATCACAACTTGGGGCATCGTCCCAAGATTAGGACATCGTCCCAGGACAGACAGGCTGCAAGCCAGATCTGGCCTCTCTACTCTACTTTTATTAAAAGAACATAATCGGATCTTCCACAGCTGTTTTTAGCAGGTGAATTAAGTGTAATTTTCCCTCTCTTATTTCCGGGAAACCCTTCTGCAGGTTTGTATTCCCCGGTACATGGATCGTACCACTCAGCCGAAATTCGTCCTTCAGCAAGCTCATCCACGTTTAATTGCAATTCAGTACTGACAGGTGTGTAAAGCACTGCAAGTTTCCGGTCTGAAGATACTGCGGCCACCGCATATTCACCTGTTCCCCTGATTCCAAAACCGCATACGAGAAACTTATGGTTCATGTCAGGAATCATTGTCCACCATGGAATATCATCAACCAATAGCTTCTTGATTGTCATGTCCTTCCGGCTGTCGTATTTCATGGCCATTTGCCAGGTTTCTCCATCCTTGTTGTGATGCCAGATCGCTTCGGCGCCGTAAGCATGACCTGTAGAGCCTGTCAGAAAGCTTGCATACCACGCCTGCCTGCGAATTGCGTAACGGCCTCCAAACCTGTCATTAACATCTGTTGACCCCAGGTTCCTGCGTGCACCATAATCATAATATCCTTCGCCAAATTGGATGGGTACAGGTTTTAACTGCTGATAGTTTCTGAGGAAAAACTGTTGATAGTTCCTCAGATTGTGCTCATATGGCCACAAATTCCAGTCCGCCCGGAAAGGACTATAGGCATAGGTCCAGTTGAGCGTTAACCAGGCTGGTTGTTCCGGATATACTTCCAGACTTGATGTTGTCTGCCTGCTGTGCACAGCCACAATAGCTTTACCATTGTATACTTCCTGAATACCTTTGGCCATAGCAGCCAATTCGTCCTTTACAGGTTCAGGAACGGCATCTCCGCCAACAAAATATATAACATAAGGATTGTCCTTATACCTTTCCGCAAACCATTTACCATATGCATAACATTTCTCAACTCCATTCTTTTGAATGGTATTTTGATGTTGTTTTTTCCATATCGGATTTATCATGACGATCAGACCACGTTTTGAAGCCTCATTCACCACCCGGTCAACCTGGTTCCAGTAATCCTGCTTGGGCCGGCTAAAATCGCCGTCATAAAAGGCGGGGCCAATAATATCCTGATCGGCTCTGACTTCATGAAAAACAGCACTCATCTGCACAGCATTGAATTTCTGATCCTTCGTTTTGTCAAGATATTCTATTACCTCCTCCGGAGAATAATCCCTTGTTAACGACCAACCTGTATCAGCATGAATATAGATCGGCCTCCCGTTACTCCATTGCAGGTAACGACCGTTTGGTGATACCTGAATGACAGTATCGCCGGCATGATAATTTTCATTTGCATTGACCCGGAATACTGATAAATATAAACAACATGTCAGTATTTGCAAGAAAAGAATAGTGTATTTCATGTTTAATTATTCAACAATTGTCTGACCTTTGGATTAACAATTTCAATCTTTAATGATCCCATATTTGTTGTTTAGCAAATGTACTAAGAAAATCATATACATACTTCGAATCGGCACGCTGGAAAGGTAGCAGTTCCTGAAAGAATACCTGCTCTGCACAATAAAATCCTGAGATTTAAAAATTGTTTACCTTGTTTGTAATGTTAACTTCGGATTTTTAAGATATTTGCATAACAACTAAACCCTTTTACCAGCGATATGCCAAAATCAGTGTAAAAAATCTGTGATAATGGAATTAAGCGTGGTCAGGGATGAAATTATGTGACTATTGAAGACTTTTTTCCGCTTCTTTGACTTTTTGAAAAACAAAAAAGCGCTTAAACTTGAATTTAAGCGCTTTTGATGTAGTTTGACCTACCATTTTGTGCCCAGAACAAGACTCGAACTTGCACACCGGAACCGGCACCAGCCCCTCAAGCTGGCGTGTCTACCAATTTCACCATCTGGGCATTAAATCTATGAACATTTACTTTACGCTTTGGCAAAATTACCTTAGCTTTTCAGCGAGTGCAAAAATAGTAATTTATTCTTTCCTGCAATCCTGCAGATATAATTTTTTACTTACTTCGAAGGATTAATCTTATCCGAAGTGAAGTTTTTACCTCACTGCATATTTGCAATATTTTACTAAATTGAGCCAAAATAGATTGCACCATGAAATTACGGGACAAACTTTACGAAATTATCTTCGAAGCAGATACCAGAGAGGGCAAATTGTTCGACATGGTGCTGATCATACTTATTCTTTTCAGTATTTTGCTGGTTATGCTCGACAGCGTACCTTCCGTATCAGCTAAATATCACGAATTTTTAATCTCTGCTGAATGGATGGTGACAGTTTTATTTACTGTCGAGTATGCTTTGCGAATATACATTGTTAACAAGCCAAAAGCTTATATATTTAGCTTTTACGGAATAATAGACTTTCTTTCCATATTACCCACCTACCTCGGACTGTTTGTTGTGGGGGGACAAAGTTTAATTGTTATTCGTGCAATAAGGCTCCTCCGGATTTTCAGAATTCTTAAATTAAGCCGTTATACCAGGGCCGGAAAATTCCTGGTACTGGCAATGGTTCGGAGCCGTGAGAAAATTTTTATTTTCCTGTTTTTTGTTCTGACCCTTGTGATCATTTTTGGAACGATAATGTATCTTATTGAAGGAGAACAAAATGGATTTACAAGTATTCCTGTCAGTATTTACTGGGCCATTGTCACCCTGACAACTGTTGGATACGGAGACATCTCCCCTGTTACTGGTTTTGGACAATTTCTGGCCAGCATAATCATGATTATCGGCTATGCCATAATAGCCGTTCCGACCGGTATTGTTACTTCAGAAATGATGCACCACAAATTCAGTACAAATACACAAGTCTGCTCAAAATGCATGCACAGCAATCACGATGACGATGCCTATTTCTGCAAAAACTGCGGAGAACCACTTGGCCGGGATAAGGAGACTAAAAACAATTCAATACAATAATTTACCAAGGTTATCAAAGCGGTTGCTGTAGTCATCAATCGACTGGCGGATAACTTCCAGCGCTTCGTCGTGTCCGTAAGTGTGGGTTATTTCCGTATTCTTCGACTGCCCCGGCATGTCCTTGTAGGTGAGGAAATAGTGCTCCAAACGTTGAATGACAATCGGCGGAACCTCGCTGATGTCCCTGAAATGGCCGTATACGGTATCGTTCGCTAAAATGGCTATTATTTTGTCATCGGCCTGGTTCCCGTCAATCATCCGAAAACCGCCGATAGGCCGGGCACTCACTAGCAAATCGCCGTGCGATATGTCCTTTTCTGTTAAAACGCAAACATCGATGGGATCCCCGTCTCCAACAATGTCTGTCCGGCCGGTTTTCATGTTGCAATATTCACCCACCTTTACTCCGGCAAAAGTCTGTGGTATAAAACCATACAAAGCCGGAATTACATTTGAATATTTCTGGGGACGGTCTAGACGCAGATAACCACTGTCCTTATCTATTTCATACTTTACGGTGTCGGTAGGCACTACCTCAATAAAGGCAGTTACCACCTCAGGGGCATCTTTGCCAATATAAACACCATGCCAGGGATGTGACTTGTAACGTAGCCCCATAAGCCGGCCAATCGGGTCTGATAGTCTGTCAACCATATAATTGTATATTTCTCGTGCAAAGATACCACAACAAATTCACGTGAGGCCAACACAACGAAAAAATTACATAAAAGCTTTTATTTTTGGGGGATACCGAAGGGCTTCAGACAATTTTCTGTTAAAAATATCGCCCAATCATGGGATGTTCCACGGTTTTCTGCCTGAAGTCAAGCATTTTCAGTCCCCCTGCAAAGCGGTGCACAATCTTGCCACCCGGTTCAACAATTATTGTATAAGGGAGATTTCCCTTCCATTCCGGGTCAATAGCTTCAATTAAATCGTTTTTGTGGTCGTCGCCAAAAATATAGTTTCCGGTAATGGCCACCTCTTTGTTTTTCAACATTGTATTCACCTTATCCCTGTTTGCCAACTTATCTATACTGATGGTAATCATCTCAAAATCACGTCCCTGATACATCCTGAACGTCTCAACAAGGTCAGAAAATTCTGCAATGCATGGCCCGCACCAGGTGGCCCACAGATTGATCACCCTAAAGTAATCACTCTTAAACTAACCTCCCTGAAAAACAGATCCTGCAGCCTTCTGGTAACGGTTCCGGGCTTGCCATTGCCCACAACAGAACTATTTACCTGCACAACCGGCATAATTTCACTTCCGGTGCCGGCAATAAAAATTTCATCCATTTCCATCAGCTCTTTTTCACTGATGGCATCTTCCCTGAAGGGAATCTTATGATGGGA
The DNA here is from genome assembly GCA_964393915.1 of uncultured Prolixibacteraceae bacterium. Classification (GTDB taxonomy): domain Bacteria; phylum Bacteroidota; class Bacteroidia; order Bacteroidales; family Prolixibacteraceae; genus UBA1413. The sequence continues at coordinate 833 of CAYMXK010000286.1, read as the reverse complement.
ACACAACTCTAGAACCACTTTTCTGGTTATTCCGGGCAGAATCAGAGGGGATAAGGGATGTGTAATGACGGTCCCGTTTTTGACTCCCAGAACTGAAGAGTGGGTAGCCTCGGTTACCCATCCGTTCCGGACCAGGATACACTCGCCAGCTCCCTTTTCAACAGCCTCCTGAAATAACATGGTATTGGGCAGGAGTGATACCGATTTTATGTCGCACCTCAGCCACCGGATGTCTTCAGCAGTGGTGACCCTTATTCCGTCGCGCAGGGCATCGGTAAAAGATGGCAGGGGAAAGGCGAATGCATACACGGTGGGGGCAATATCAGCAGGAAAATGATGCACCCTGTGATGAGCGCCGCGGCTTATCTGCAAATAAACTCCCGCGTCAATATCATTTAACCTGTTCACCTCAATCAACCGGGCAAACATCTCCCTGAAATTATACCCTGAAGTGAGCTTGATTCTCACCTCCTTTAGACTATTGGAAAGCCGGTCAAGGTGATCGTCCATCCTGAACGGTTCGCCCTTGTAATACTTTACGACCTCGTAAACGCCGTCTGCAAAGTTGAAACCGCGGTCCTCAGGCGAAATAAAAGCCTGGTTCTTAGGGATATAATTCCCGTTAAGAAAAATAATATTACTCACGATGCCATTGATTTCAGTAAGGTGATTTCTTCAGCCCAGCGATTTTCATCGGGGGTTTCAAGTATCAGCGGAATGCCATCGAAACGTGCGTCCTTCATCAGCAGGGAAAAGACTTCGATTCCCAAAGTGCCATTTCCCAGTGTATCGTGACGGTCGACACGCGAATCAAGCTCCTTCTTCGAATCGTT
>CAYMXK010000285.1:0-6393 GCA_964393915.1 uncultured Prolixibacteraceae bacterium | reverse complement strand
CCGCCACCTATAATATTCAGATTCTCACCCAGTTTGTAGCACAATCCAAAACTTACTTTGCCCATATTTCCCGGGGTACTGATTCTGGAAAACCTGGCTGTTTCTTCATTATAGTTAAAATTCGGTCTTCCGTCGAGAAGATCAGAATTAATAACAGAGTAGGTATAATCAAAATAAAGATTGATTTTTTCATTGATTTGAACTTCCAATCCGGCACCTGCTCCATAATTAAAAGCTGCTTTTTTCCCCTCAGCAGAATTATCAGTCCCCTGGGCGAAAAGAATTGGAGCTCCATAGTCAAGATTTTCAGGCTCCTGTGCAACGCCATCAATAAAGATTGTGTATTCACTTGGAGGCCAGTCTGCACTGTTTTTAAAAGCCAGTTCGGTACCGACAAACGAGATACCTGAATGAACCTTAACAAATGGCAGGAATCGGCCTTCATTTAACAGATAGAAACGAAAATTGGCAAGCAGATTAACAAGCGAAGTGTTATAGACCAATGGATAACGCAATTCCTGAATCGAATAAACCTCATCAATATCAATTACCCTAACCTGCAGCTGATTAAGCCCTGTAAACTGAAAATTGTGAAGCGGCGGATTAAAATTCTCGCCGGAGAATTTGGAAGAACTTAATTCAAGTCCCAACCAGGCCCTGCTGGTTAAAGACATCATGACCTCAGCATTTAATCCCAATCCACCCCGGTGGAGCCAATCAGCAATCAGTGTATCTCCCTCCATGAGATTTTCGATCAATGGATATATTGTTTCATCGCCCTTGGGTTCACCCAAAAACTTGGAGGAATTCCCCGAAAGCCTGAATTTAATGGCGTTTTGAGCATCAAGTGCGCTGGGGAATATAAGCAATAATGCAAGAAAAGTGTTGATTATTAATATGTTTCTCATAATGGTTAGTTTGAACATACACATAAAATTCGACGGAAAAGTTAAGAATTTTTTACTTACGAACGTTCTCCTTAATGGTTTTAGCATCCACCAGCTTAAATAATTTATCAGAACGCCTGATTTTTTTCGGAATAAGGATGGAAAAACACTCTCCTTTCATGGCCATTTGAACCGACTGAAGCTCCACTCTGAGTTCTTCAACGGTTTTTTCAACCACGCCTGTGGTAGGACCAACAATAAGGATTTCATCTCCTATGGCCAGATTGCCGGTTTCGAGTTTAAATTCTGCGACCTGGATATTGGGAAAGTAATTGGTTCCTTTGCCCAGATATATCTTCCTTTTAGTGGCCATCGACCCATAATTGTGGCTCCACTCGCCTAATCTTTGTCCAAGGTAGTACCCATCCCAGAATCCGCGGTTGAAAACACTGGAGAGCCGCTGGTTCCAGTCTTCCACTTTTTGATCAGTGAAGTTACTGGTTTGCCATGCTTCTGCGGCTTCGCGATAACATTCCACGGTAGTTTTCACATATTCCGCAGACCTCGCCCTCCCTTCTATTTTCAGGACAGTCACCCCGCTATCCAAAATTTTATTGAGAAAATGAATGGTTTTAAGGTCTTTGGGCGACATAATATATTCATTGTCGATCTCAAGTTCGGCACCGGTTTCCTTGTCGGTAACAATATAGGCCCTGCGACAGGTTTGCAAACAGCTTCCGCGGTTGGCAGATGAATTCATTTCGTGTAGGCTGAGGTAACATTTTCCGCTGATGGCCATACACAGGGCGCCATGTACAAACATCTCGATGCGCAAGGGGTTTCCTGACGGGCCAGTGACCTTTTGCTCCCTGATTTGACGGCAAATTTCTGTTACCCGCCCCAGGTTCATCTCCCGTGCCAGCACCACCACATCAGCAAATTGGGCGTAGAACTTAACAGCTTCAAAGTTGGTAATATTCACCTGGGTCGAGATATGTACCTCCAGTCCAATTGTCCGGGCATGCATAATAACCGAAATATCAGAAGCAATCACAGCAGAAACACCGGCTTCCTTTGCTGCCTGGAGAACCTGCTGCATCTGTCCCGATTCATTGTCGAAAACCTCGACGTTGAGGGTAAGGTAAGTCTTAACATTATTACTTACTGCAATTTGTGTAATTTTCTTCAGGTCCTCGAGGGTAAAATTATTCGAAGAACGGGCCCGCATATTCAGATGTTCGACTCCAAAATAGACAGAGCCGGCCCCTCCCTGTATGGCAGCCATCAGAGATTCGAGGGACCCAACAGGAGCCATAATTTCAATGCTGCTATCTTTCATTTAATAATTGTGTTTTTAAACATTCTCATTGCTTAGAGATTTGTCATTGCTCTACTTTGATGGCAATTCGCAACATGGTTTTTCTCGATTGTCTTAAGGTGTGTTATACGCGGGAACACGATCATCTTTCTTTTACCGACACCGCCATGCCGTTCATGGCACTTCAAAGCGCGACAAAGGTAATGCTTTCCCTTAAATTTCCGTTCGACAAAATAACACACTCCACTACTCTGACTGACACGTCAATAACCTGTTAATATTTTGTTAATTCAAAATTCAGGGCAACATGTCCTGCGGGTTAATATTTTTCTATTTTTACGACCACCTAAAAATTTAATTTATAAAAAAACAAAGATGAAAAAATTACTTTTTGCTGCAGTTTTAGTGATGTTTATTGCCACTGTTGGCGCACAGAATGTCCAGATGCATTACGACATGGGGAAAGGTCGTGGTTACGTGACTACTACGGTTGAAATGTTCAGGCCTGACAAAACAGGAAATACCTTTTTCTTTATCGACTTTGATTATGGCGTTGGTGATGTGGAAGGAGTTTCTCTCGCCTACTTCGAAATTGCCAGGGTATTCACCTTAGGCAAATCGCCATTCGGATGGCATTCTGAATACAACGGCGGTTTTGGCCAGTTTAAAGCTACACCTTACAACGGTGCCTATACCATCCATAACGCATGGCTCACAGGTATCGATTACTCCTTGAATGCTGCTGATTTTTCAAGAGGTATTTCATTAAAGGCGTTATACAAAAATATCGCGAATACAATGGATGATAAGCCACATAATTTTCAGCTGACCGCTGTTTGGTATCTGAATTTTCTCGAAGGAAAAATGTCGTTTACCGGTTTTGCTGACCTTTGGAAAGAAAAAACCGCCTTTGGCAGCATGATATTCCTTGCCGAGCCCCAACTCTGGTATAATTTCAACAAGAATTTTGCTGCAGGCGGAGAAGTAGAACTCAGCAGCAACTTTGCCGGCATGGATGGATTTAAAGTGATGCCCACCCTTGGTCTGAAATATACATTTTAAATAAACCTATAGATCATGCTCGAAAAATTCTTTCAACTCAAAGACAACAAAACAACGGTAAGGACCGAGATACTCGCGGGGATTACCACGTTTATGACCATGGCTTACATCCTTGCGGTGAATCCCAGCATCCTGAGTGCCACCGGAATGGATAAAAACGCGCTCTTCACAGCCACTGCGCTTGCTTCGGTTATTGCCACCCTGGTAATGGCCCTTGTAGCAAAACTACCTTTTGCACTGGCTCCCGGGATGGGACTCAATGCCTTTTTTGCATTTACGGTAGTACTGGGGATGGGCCATAGCTGGCAATTTGCCCTGACAGCCGTATTCCTCGAAGGCATCATATTTATCATCCTCACTGCGTTCAATATTCGCGAACTTATTGTAAACGCCATTCCCATGGCGATGAAACACGCCGTTTCGGCTGGTATCGGGCTGTTTATTGCATTTATCGGCCTTCAGAACGCAGGGGTTATCGTAAACAACGATGCCGTGTTGGTCGGACTTGGAGACATGGGATCTGCCCCTGTGATTCTGGCACTTTCCGGCCTGGTGCTTACAGGAGTATTGCTGGCCCTGAAGGTTAAAGGTGCGCTGTTGATCGGAATTTTGGTTGTTACCGTTGTCGGTATTCCATTCAGTGTTACCAACCTTCCGGAATCGAGCCTGGTCAGCCTGCCACCATCCATCGCCCCGATATTTATGAAATTTGAGTTTAGCGAGATATTCACTCTCGACATGCTTATCGTTTTGTTTACCTTCCTGTTCGTGGATATGTTTGACACCGTAGGTACCCTGGTGGGCGTTTCCGACAAAGCGGGCATGCTCGACAAGCAAGGCCGCGTGCCGCGGGTAAAACAGGCCCTTTTTGCTGATGCAATCGGAACAACTGCAGGCGCCATGCTTGGAACCAGCACAGTTACAACCTATGTTGAAAGTGCCGCCGGCGTTGCAGAAGGAGGAAAAACCGGACTTACATCTTTGTCAGTTGCAGGTATGTTTGCTATCGCGCTGTTTTTCGCACCGGTTTTTACCATGGTCCCGGGAGCAGCTACCGCTCCGGCTTTGATATTGGTAGGATTCTTCATGATGTCGCCCATCCTGAAAATCAACTTCGAAGATTACACTGAGTCAATACCGGCCTTCCTTACCATTCTGATGATGCCACTAACTTATAGCATCGCCGAAGGTATCGTATTTGGGATGCTCGCCTATGTTCTGCTGAAATTGCTTACAGGAAAACAGAAAGACCTTACAGTAGTAATGATTATTCTGGCAGTACTCTTCATTCTGAAGTTTTTTATGTAACCTATAACCGGAAGGATAAAAAATCCCCGGCAATGAAACAGCCTTATCAATTTATTGGTAAGGCTGTTTTTGTATGTAATGATTTTTATTACTTTTGCATCGCAAACGGGTTGTTAGCTCAGTTGGTTTAGAGCATTACCTTGACAGGGTAGGGGTCACTGGTTCGATTCCAGTACAACCCACTTTTTCTTCGAAGAATGTACTACGTCTATATTCTTGATTCCCAAAATTTTAACAAAATACATGTCGGTTCTTCTGCCGATGTCCACAGAAGACAGTATATGAACCACTACCATGAACGTCTGGAAATGCTGAATCTGAGTTGATTATTTCCCTGATCCCCCAATATCCCTGAGAATATTTTTCCAGGTTGGGTCGATTTTTCCCGCTGCATAGCCAAATATTTTTAAATTTGCTGGCAATTGAAAAAATCAGTCTGGGTATTACAATAATTTCAATTTGAGACTATAATCAATTAAAATAGAATATATATGACTACATCGAAAAAAGTTGCTATTGGGGTCGACGTAGGTGGCACCAATACTGCCATCGGGGTTGTGGACAAGGATGGTAATGTGATGATCAAAGACAACATCGCCACCGCCACACACGGAGATTTTGAAAGATTCATCTCAGACCTCGCGCTGGCTATCAAACAGTTAATCAAGTCGGCCAAGCTGATCAACGAAGAAATTGAAATAGTGGGGATTGGAATTGGTGCCCCTAACGGCAACTATTACAGTGGAACGATCGAATATGCGCCCAACCTTTCCTTTAGGGGTGTTTTGCATTTCGTGGAACTGCTGAAAAAATATTTCACTGATCTGCCCGCGATTGCTCTTACCAACGATGCCAATGCAGCAGCCATAGGAGAAATGATTTATGGCGGCGCCAGGGGAATGAAAAACTTTGTAATGTACACACTGGGTACGGGAGTAGGCAGTGGTGTAGTGGTAAACGGCGACCTGGTTTATGGCCACGACGGATTTGCAGGGGAGTGCGGACATACCACCCTGAACCCGGGAGGTCGACTCTGCGGATGCGGATCGCCCGGACATCTCGAGGCGTATTGTTCGGCCCCTGGGATGAAACGCACGGCATTTGAACTTATGGCACATTACAATGCCGTCGACAGCCTGCTGGCCACCAAGTCATTTGTGGAGCTTGATTCAAAAATGATATATGAAGCAGCCATGGCTGGTGACAAAATTGCGAAACTGGTATTTGAAAAAACCGGACAATGGCTTGGCCAGGGCCTGGCGGATACCGTCCACCACCTCAGCCCGGAGGCAATTTTCCTGTTTGGTGGCCCGACAGCAGCAGGTGAACTTATTTTCAATCCAACCAAAGAGAGCATGGAAAGTCACTTGTTGCCCATTTTCAAAAATAAAATCAAAATTCTTCCTTCGCAATTAAAGCCTGGAGATGCCGCTATTGTGGGCGCCAGTGCACTTGCATGGAAAGAGATTGAAAAATAAAGAATTACCAAAGTAAAAAAAAGGGCAGGCTTCAAAAGATACCTGCCCTTTTTTTATTCATCTGCCGCTGAATTCAACGGAAATACCCTAATTTTACCCTCATACACCTTTCAATTATTCTCAATGCTGCCAAAGTTTGTGCTGATATTGCTTGTAATTACCGGTATCGGAGCGTCAGCTCAGGCTCCCGATCCCGCCATCTATAACAAACTTCTATCGGCTGAATCTTCCGTGGCTTTAAAAATCATGAATTTCACAGAGGATCTGAGAGCTGCTGAAACCGATTTTATTTATCAGCGCATGGAGTGGCAGATCAACCCGGCTGAAAAATATATCCGCG
>CAYMXK010000284.1:0-6441 GCA_964393915.1 uncultured Prolixibacteraceae bacterium | reverse complement strand
CTGGCTGCCAACTGGTGCATTGTTGATGCCCTTAATTTCGGGAGGGCCGGCAAATTGCAGCAACGTGTTCTTCAGCAGATCCGTATGGCTGATCTGCTCGTGCTGAATAAAACTGACCTGGCAGATCAGGGATTGCCGGGGCTTATCGAAACCATATCACAACTGAATCCGTTTGCACCATTAATACAGACAACCTATTGCAAGGTGCCTTTTTTTGAGGTGGATATCCCTGCAATCCCTGCATTCAGAATGGCTGCAGAACCGCAAGGGCGCCCCGATATCCGATCGATGGTTATAAAAACCACCCGCCGCATTGGTCAGGAAAACCTGCTGGCTTTCCTCAGGCTTTGGTCTCCCAGGGCATTCAGGATAAAAGGATTTGTGGTCCTTGATGATGGGTCCTCTGTGTCGGTTCAATGCACTGCAGGCAACGTCGGTGTAAAACCTGCACGGGGAAGGCAAGGCCCCACCGAATTGATTGCCCTTACCGATGAGTTTACCCTGCAGGAATGGAACCGGTCTTTCCGGCAAATGGTGAATTAATCAGGGTAACTTAGGGATTAAAATTTCAGAAGGTGCCACTCAGCCGGATACTGTAATTCCTGTGTGGCTGAATATCTCCGGGGCGGCCCATGTATTCAGTGTTGGTGATGTTTTTTACAACCGCTGAAATTTTATAATTTTTCATGACAGCGTACCCTGCGTGCAGATCAGCCAGAAAATATCCCTTGTTTTTGCTGTTCCAGTAATCATAGAAGCCGGGAAGCAGGCTCTCTCGTGTCATTTCAGCCAGGAAAACCTCATCTATTCTAAGTATCTTTGATTTCAGGAACAGCGCTGCACCGAAATCGAACTTCAGGTAGTTGCTTGTAAGATGGAGTGAGGCAGAATGTTTCCTCCGGTATTTCAGCATCTCCCCGGTATTCTTTTTTGTATTGATGTTGAATTCCGCAGGATACATAAAAACATATCCGCCGGTGAGGGTGTTGTTTACCCGGCCTGTGGTTTTATTGATCACATATTCAAGTTCCATTCCGTAAACCCGCGACGCTTCAATATTGGTTGCCTTGAACCCAAATCCATAATTCCCATCAGACGGATCGGGATACAGTCCGAATATATATTCAATCATGTCGGTATTCTGAGAATAGAACAGTGCCAGGTCAATCTGCCCCTCGAAGTATGGAGTGCCGATCCCCTGCTTGATGCCGATCTCTGTATTCCAGCCCTTCTCGGGGTCGACCAGGGGGCTCGGATAAATCTTTACAGATCCTAAAGTGGTTGCGGCAAATTTTTCAGCGATCGAAGGGTATCTGTACCCTTGTCCGAAGGAGGCTCTCAGAAATGTGTAGTCCAGGGCTTTGTAATTTAGGCCTGCCCTGAAAAGCGGGACAAACTTTCCTTCTTTTCCGTCGATTGAGTTGTATTCCAGTCTGATGCCGGGAGCAATCTTCAGTTTATTGGTCAGGCTGATGTCGAGTTGAGTAAATGCCCCCGCGTTAAATGAGTGGTGGTTGCCGTAGAAGCTGGAGTTTACCCGGCTGTAATTTTCCGAAAGCCCGGTGTTGAGGGTGATGACATCAGAGAGTTTATTCCAGAACTGGTACTCTGCATAGAAATTTAAAGGGCGGCTGTTGTTCTGCCCTGACTCCGGGAACCTGTTCTCCGATAATTGCACCCTTCCGCGAAACTCATGCTTGTACTTTTCACCCTTCCAGAAACTGATAAAAGGATCGAAGGCCAGAAAATAGCTATTCAATTCAATCGCAGTTTCTTCGTTTTGCTTTAAGGCGCCTGTTTCTGCATTCTCCCAGAGGAGGAAGTCGGTTTTTTGGGTGGCACCAGTGTTCAGGTTCATGCCATATACCAGTCCTTCGATATTTTTATTCCGGTGTTTCAGTTTGAAATTCAACCTGCCCAGCTTTTCACCGTTCAGTCTTCTGTAGCCTTCGTCGGTGAGCAGGTGCAGGCCAATGCCCAGATCGGTATGGCCAAAACGTTGCAGGTGCGAGAATGAACCGCTCGCAAAGCTCCGGGGTGATCGGATGTCCCACCAGGTCATGTTCTTGTTGGAAGGCTGACCGAAAACACCAGTTTCCAAATAAAATTTGGTTACCGGATTTATCGAGGCATCAGCAGTCCGGAAGTTGATAATCCCGTTAAGCGCAGAGGAGCCATAGGAAACTGAAGAAGCGCCCTTGATAATTTCGATCTGTGAGATATTGTCTAGAGGGAGAAATTGCCACCTTATATTACCGGCATCTGCCGACATGATGGGAAGCCCGTCGACCAGGGCGAGTACCCGGCTGCCTGCGCCATAACTGAACCCACTTCCTCCGCGGATGGAGGCTTGTCCATCGAGTACCTCTATGCCCGGTGTTTTATTGATCAGTTCCTGTGCGTCGGAAATATGACTGTTGGCCAGATACTCTGGTTTTATAATGCTTAGGGATACACTCAGCTCCGATATTTTCTGCTCAATCCGGTTGGCGCTTACTATTATCTGGTCAATTTCGGAGATGGCATACTCCAAGCCGAAATTTACCTCAATGGTATCATTATCTGACAGGCTTATTGTTTCGGTTACCGGCTTGTATCCGATATACTGGCAGGTAACTGAAAAACTTCCTGAGGGCATTTTTAAAAGGTAGTTTCCGTTTACGCCGGCAATGGTTCCCTGGTTGCGTCTCAGAATAACATTCGCTCCGGGCAGACCTGCTCCGGTTGCCTGGTCATAAACACGCCCCCTGATTATTCCGTCGGGCGCTGCCAATACTGAAACGGACAACAGAAGCAGGATAGCGGCTGTATACAGACGATGCATTACCTTGCTTTAAAGGTCATTCGTACATTTAACATACCACCGGGTACTGTTCCCGTCATATCGGGCACCGTAGAGGTTATTTTCAATGATTTTTCAGTGAGTTCAACAATGTTGGTGGTAATAGGTATTGGGAACGAATCGGTTACAAGAACCAGCTGGGTTCTGCTTTTGTCAGGGAAGCGCCAGGTGCCTTTATAAATTCCGAATGTGCCGGAACCGTCTGCATTGAACTTGGCGTTTCCTTTGAATTTCTCGAGTGGCTGACCGGGACCACTGGCGTCTGCGCCATTGGCAAGCAGGCTGTCGGAAGCCCAGGCAGGCGTTGTAAGGAGGATAAACCGGTCTTCTTCATTATCTTTACTGCAGTTGGTCAGTGCAAGCATAGCACCGATAACCAATAAAAGCAAAAGGTTTTTCATGATAATCAAACATTAAGTAAGCGTAATATATTTACAATTATAGTCCCTACTAAGTTATACAATATTTGTTAAAGATTGTTCACTGCAAAATGCCCGGAATTTAGAAGTTGTGTATTCAAAGGTTTTGTCATTTTTTGCTACATTTAACCCCTTTCATAACCTGATAAAAAACTTTTATGCAGTTGCCAACTCTGGATATTGTTGTTTTCCTGATTATTACTTTCGGAAATGTATTATTTGGGGCCAGTTTTTTCTTCAAGAACCGGACTTCGGCACAGTTTACTTCCGGAGGTGGAAATTTGCCGGCATGGGTGGTGGGGATGTCAATCTTTGCCACCTTTGTGAGCAGCATAAGTTTCCTTGCATTGCCGGGAAACGCCTACACCACGAATTGGAATGCCCTGGTATTCAGTTTTTCCATTCCGGTGGCCTCCATAATGGCTGTTAAGTTTTTCGTGCCCCTTTATCGCGGAATTGGCAGCATTTCAGCCTATACCTACCTGGAAATCCGCTTTGGGGCCTGGGCGCGTATCTATGCATCTATATGCTATCTGCTCACCCAATTGATGCGCACGGGTGCCATCCTTCTGCTGCTTGCCCTCCCGTTAAATGCCCTTTTTGGCTGGAATATCCGCACCATCATTATCCTCACAGGTATTGCGGTTACCTTTTACTCCATGATGGGGGGCATAAGGGCAGTGGTGTGGACTGATGCCATTCAGGGCATTGTCCTTATTGCCGGGGCAATCGCCTGTGCACTGGTACTTACCTTCTCCATGCCCGAAGGCCCCGGACAGATTTTTGATATTGCCGTCCGCGATAATAAATTCAGCCTGGGAAGTTTTGGTGCCAGCCTTTCCACTTCTACCTTCTGGGTTATTCTGGTGTATGGCCTATTTATCAACCTGCAGAATTTTGGCATCGACCAGAATTTCGTGCAGCGTTACATGGCCACCAATACAGACAAAAAAGCCAAATCATCTGCACTGTTCGGTTCGCTGCTCTATGTACCGGTTTCCATCATATTCTTTTACATCGGTACTGCCTTGTATGCCTATTACACTGCCCAGCCTGATCTTCTTCCTGAGAATCTCAAGCAAGCCGGAATGGGTGACAAAATATTCCCCCACTTTATTGTGAACGGTTTGCCTCAGGGTATAACCGGATTGCTGATTGCGGCAATTTTTGCTGCGGGTATGAGTACTGTGTCAACCAGCCTCAACAGCACTGCCACCATTATCCTGTCAGATTATTACCTGCGCTACATCAATAAGTCAGCCGGGAACCGCGCCTCCATGATGGTTTTATACGGCTCTTCGGTGGTAGTCGGATCGTTGGGCGTGATAATTGCGGTTTCGCTTATTGGCGTGACAAGCGTTCTGGATGCCTGGTGGTCGCTCGCCTCCATTTTCAGCGGTGGTATGCTGGGGCTTTTCCTGCTCGCCTTTCTCTCCCGGAAGGTCAGGAGAATAGACGCTGCGATTGGAGTTATTGCAGGTGTGGTGGTTATTGTATGGCTTAGCCTTAGCCCGCTGTATTTCACTTCCGGCAATCTGCCGGCGTTTAAAAGTCCGTTCCACAGCAATCTCACCATTGTTTTTGGCACCCTTGTCATCTTCCTGGTAGGGTTTTTATCATTGAAATGGTTTAACAAGGGGCGGAAGGCAGGGGCTTCAACGGTCTAAAAGTCGCTCAAGCCAAACGTTTGTGTCAACCAGATATCTTACTTTTGTCTCCAATTAAGTGCTAATTTTTGTAATTCAATTGAAGTCATTTTGATTTCCTTTAATCCACCCGCCCAGTCTTGTTTTAATTTTTTAGGCTTCTTAACAATTCTTTTATTTATCAAATAGTCCAAAAAGTGGTCCAACTCTCCAATCAATCCTGGAGTCAATTGATTTATCTTTGATTCGATGTTTTTTATAGCTCTCATAATGCAAAGGTAATCATTATGGGATTTAGTACTATATATCATTAGGAACGCTTTTACCATTGGCCACAACGAAATAGCGTTTTATTTATAGTTTCCACAATGTTAGATTATTAAAGGCAAATATCTGCATATGCTAATTGTTTCAATCCACAGACCCCACGAGGGGTGTGACCTGTTAGTGGTTTCATTCAAGTTGTTCCAAAGTTGAACTAATTAGGTAGCATAAATTGGATCGTTGGAATAATGGAGTAGTTTAATTGTCGGAAATAACCAATCCCGGAAATTATGGACATAAATCCACACTGGATAAATATTTTTACCAGGGATGGCCATCTCAAAAATATTTATACTTTTAACATCAAAATCAATAACTTGAATAATAAACCTCAAATAAAACATTCTTATGAGACACACAGCAAAGCCCCAGTTTATCGGATGGTTTATGATTACGACCCGGATAGCAACAATCAGCCACAAACTACAACTTTTACCAGATGGGGTAGTGCCCCTGGATAAAATGACCTGCAAGTGTGCATGGCTTCTGGATTTTTACCTATAATATTACCTTTGGTAAGTTGTAATATGTGTTACTGTAAATACGATGAACCATGGAAGAAATAAATGAAAAAGAAAATCCGAACAACACAAATCCCTTAAGAAATACACGTGAAGGATATGGCAAAGGTATTAATGACTACTTCAATCACTACGTCACAGTAGCTGACGCAAAATCTGGAGCTATATTGGCAGCAAATTTTATTTTATTAGGCGGTTTACTAAATATTGATTTTTGCTGTTGTATTGCAGTTCCTTATTTGTTGACAGGTATTACAAGTGTAATCTCAATTGTCTTCTGTGTTATAGTTCTATATCCAAGACTACCCAAATCAGAAATGGGACTTATTTTTTGGGAAAATATCAAAAGTTATAGCTCTATTAATGAATACTTAAATGATGTTCGCCAACTAGGCAATTCAAAAGTCGAAGAGGAATATGCAAAGCAAAATTGGCATGTTAGTAAAGTACTATCAACCAAAAATAAGCATGTTAGAACTGCCATCATTGCTTTCACTATTTCATTGATTCTTCTTGTAGTAACATTCCTCTTAAATATTTTGTGATGTGCCTAGTTGGAATGTAAGCATTCGGTAAATCTCGTATGGTTTATAAAAAAACTCTAATCCAACTCTGAGAGTTTTGTTCTCCGAAACCGCCCGAAGGCAAAGCCCGAAATCTTTAATATTAATTTAAAAAAAAAACTGACC
>CAYMXK010000283.1:0-6457 GCA_964393915.1 uncultured Prolixibacteraceae bacterium | reverse complement strand
AAATGGCCTCGCTCCCGATCATGGCCATGGTCAATTCTTCGGAGGAGGCAAAGTGGAAATAGGTATATATAATCTGTCCTTTTTTTACTAATTTATATTCCTGTTCAATAGGTTCCTTCACCTTCATGATCATCTCAGCGATGCCATAAATCTCCTCAATCGAAGGAAGCATAACCGCTCCGGTGGCTATATAAGTCTCGTCACTGAACCCGCTTCCGATTCCCCCACCATTCTGGACATACACGGTGTGACCACGTTTTACCAGCTCTGCAGCGCCTGCAGGGGTGAGGGCTATTCTATTTTCGTTGTTCTTAATCTCTTTTGGAACTCCAATAATCATGGTTGTATAATTTTTAGATTTATTTCAGGTCTCAAAAGTACAACGGCGGATAGCATCAAAATATGATAAAAATTATCAGTTTGAGGTTTTTTTTAATCGTTTTTTTCCTGTTTTACAGCCCTGAAACTGATTGAAAGATCATTTTAAAAAGGGTCTTAATTATACTTTATTATCAAAGAGGGATTTTGATATCGGAATTCAAAGATTAATTATAAAATAAAAATCATCTCATAAAAATAAGTGCCGGTTTTATTATAAATTGATAATACTATCTTTACCGGCCAAAAAAATAGCTGATTTTATGCCACATGTATCACATCGCGGGGCAATTATGCCCGATTCACCCATCCGGAAGCTGGCGCCCTATGCCAATAAGGCCAAAGCCAAAGGAATCAAGGTATTTCATTTGAATATCGGTCAGCCCGATCTGCCCACCCCACAGGTGGCACTCGACGCTATCCGGAACATTGACCGTAAGATACTGGAGTATTCTCCCAGTGACGGAATTTCCTCCCTGCGCGAGAAACTAGCAAAATACTACCATAAATTCAGGATTGAAGTCAGCGCTGACGACATAATCATAACCACCGGCGGATCAGAAGCGGTAACTTTTGCCTTCATGGCCTGCCTTGATCCGGGTGATGAAATCATTGTTCCCGAGCCTGCATATGCCAATTATACTGCCTTTGCCATAAGTGCAGGGGCTGTTATCAAGTCGATCCCTTCCACCATTGAGACGGGATTCGCACTGCCTCCGGTCGAGGATTTTGAGAAACTGATTACTCCCAAAACCAAGGGCATCATGATCTGTAATCCCAATAACCCCACAGGTTATCTTTACACCCGGGATGAGATGAATAAAATCCGCGACCTGGTTAAAAAGTATGACCTTTTCCTTTTCTCCGATGAGGTGTACAGAGAATTTTGCTATACCGGCGCTCCCTATATTTCCGCATTTCATCTCGAGGGGATCGAGGAAAACGTGATACTGGTGGATTCTGTTTCAAAACGTTACAGTGAGTGTGGGATTCGTGTGGGTGCCCTGGTGGTTAAAAACAGGGAAGTGCACGACAACGTCATGAAATTCTGCCAGGCCAGGTTAAGTCCGCCCCTTCTGGGGCAGATTGCAGCGGAAGCTTCTCTCGATGTGGACGATAATTACATGCTTGACAACTACAACGAATACCTTCGCAGGCGTAATTTCCTGATTGACGGGCTAAACCGAATTCCAGGGGTCTTTTCACCTATCCCTATGGGGGCGTTTTATACAGTGGCCAGACTGCCCGTTGAGGACGCTGATGATTTCTGCAAATGGCTGCTTTCCGATTTTGTATATGAAAATCAAACGGTGTTTATGGCTCCGGCTTCCGGATTTTATACCACCCCAGGTATCGGGAGAAATGAAGTGAGGATTGCCTATGTCCTGAAGAAGGAAGACCTTGCAGTATCCCTTAAAATCCTTGAGGAGGCTTTAAAAGTCTATCCGCACCGGACAATCTAACCTTGCTTCGGCTACCCCGATTCAATCGGGGCAGCAACCTAAAGTGTCCAGTTGTCTGCGTCCCAGATGCGACGGGCTGCTTTTTCTTCGTCTTCCAGCGGCCAGCATTCTAGGCCGACAAGTCCGTTGTATCCCAGTGCTCTGGCTTCTTTCAGCACACGTCCGTAATTAATTTCGCCCGTGCCCGGTTCGTTGCGTCCGGGGTGATCGGCCAGCTGAAGATAACCCACCCATGGCATTCCTTCGCGCAGACGGCCGTCTAATTGCCCTGTAATTCCCTTTTCAGAAAGTCAGTTTTCATTTTATAGAGGTGCATGGTGGTATTTCCACCCCTGATTCCGTGGTTGCGGTTGGTATAAATGGCCATATCGAACTGCACTCCGGCCTGCACCAGCGCTTCGGCATACTCCATGGTATTCTGGGCATGTACATTATCGTCGGCCGATCCGTGCACCAGGAGCATTCTTCCCTTTACTTTTCCGGCATGGAACAGCGGTGAGTTGTCGTCGTACCCTTCCGGATTTTCGCGAGGTGTGCGCATGTACCGTTCAGTGTAGATGGTGTCGTAGAAACGCCAGCTGGTAACCGGTGCAACAGAAATGCCGGCCTTGAAGAGTTCCCCGCCTTTCGACATCGACAAGGCTACCATGAATCCTCCATAGCTCCAGCCATGGATGCCAATATTACTGCCATCAACATAGGGTTGCCGCGCGAGGTAGCGGGCGGTTTCCACCATATCGTCCGATTCATACCTGCCCAGCTGCATGTAGGTAACTTTCCTGAATGCTTCCCCGCGGGCAGCTGTTCCGCGCGGATCGACGCAAACGACCAGGAATCCTTCCTGGGCAAGGAACTCATGCCAGCCTACCCTGAAGTTATCGGTTACCTGCTGGGAATTTGGGCCGCTGTATTGCACAATCACTACCGGATATTTTTTTGAGGCATCAAAATTCAAGGGTTTCAGCATCCATCCGTTCAGTTCAACAGCATCGGCAGTTGTAAATTTAAAAAATTCCCTTTGTGGCAGGTTGTATTCTTTCAGCGTTCCCTTCAGCTTTTCATTGCTCTCGAGCACCCTGAGCTGTTTCCCCTGCCAGTCGTGCAGTGTCACCAGATTAGGCGTTTCGCTGTTGGTATAATAGTTAATGAAAAATTTGAACCCTGTGCTGAAGTCTGCACGGTTGGTTCCCTGCAATGCGGAAAGTTTCCCTTTGCGTTTTCCGTCCTGTGTGGTGAAATAGACCTCCCTCCGCAGGGGAGACTCGGCCGCTGCCTGATAATAGAAATATTTTCGCACCGGATCGTATCCATAAAAGTCGGTCACATCAAATTCGCCATTGGTGAGCTGGGCTATTTCAAAACCCTGTTTGTCGTGCAGGTAGAGGTGCGAATAGCCGTTTCGCTCGCTGGTTACCACAAAGTTTCCATTGTCGAGATAAATAAACTTGTCGAGGAAGTCCTCGTCAACGAATTTTTCATTCCTTTCCCGGAAGGCGAGGCGCGATTCGCCGGTGAAAGGATTGGCGTACAGCACATCAAGCTGGTTCTGCCGGCGGTTGAAACGCATGATCACCAGGTCGTTGGCGTCGGGAGTCCACTTCAGGCGGGGAATGTACTGATCGGTTTCCTGACCGACATCGGCAGTAATCGTGGTTCTTGACCTGATTTCATGAACCAGCACTTTTACGTCGGAGTTTTTTTCTCCTGCCTTCGGATATTTAAAAGTTATATTTTGGGGATAAAGGCCGTACTCGTCGAGTGCGGGTTTGTCGCCCCTGAACATAGTCATGCCAAACTCTTTCACTTCCGATTCATCAAATCTCATGAATGCCAGAAATTTGCTGTCGGGCGACCAGGCAAAAGCCTTGTTAAAGCCAAATTCTTCTTCATATACCCAATCGGGCACCCCGTTGATGATTTTATTGCGTTCTCCGTCATAGGTGATCTGGTTTTCGGTACCAAACCGGAGACTTTTAATAAACAGGTTGTTGTCGCGTACAAACGCTACGCGTTCACCATCGGGCGAGAAGGTGGCAGCCTGTTGTTTTCCTTTGTCTGAAACTGGCAGCAATTCTTCGGTCACCGAATTCCAGACATAATAACTGGTTCGAAACGATCGCCTGTATATGGGTTCAATATCGGTCGTCAATAATATTTTGGTCTCGTCGCTGCTGAATTCGTAATTGCTGAAACGCTGAATGGGGGCTTTTTCTACTTTCGTTACGTCAAAAACCACGGCCACCCTTTGCCCGGTCTGGTAGCTGAACTTTACGATCCGGCTTCCGTCTTCCATGACGGTGTAGTGGTTCCCATCCTTCACCGGCCGTAACCCCTGTACCGAACTCTGCGAGAAGGTTGCCTTCTGGAACAGATCCTCCAGGGTAATTTGCTTTTGGGCTGAAGCATAGTGGGTTGTCAGCCAGAAAATCAGTATTGAAATTAAAATGCGCATATAATTGTTTTTAAAGTTATTGTCCACATTTGCCAGACCGGATTCCGTCAGCGTTCGATTGCTGATTTCATGACAGGCAACGAAAATCAGGCCCCTTAATTCAATAGAAAAGCTTTAGTTCAAATGAACAATCAGGCCTGTACAATTAATAACGTTCTGAAAGGCAACAAAATTTTCCATTTGTCGCGAACCATTCAAAATTGAGCTTTCAGAGGGCTAAAATAATAATTCGAATTGATTGATTGGCGTAGAATCTTGTAAAAACATGCCGGTTTTTGGCGCAGTGTAAAGTTTTTTCTATGTTAAGCCTCCTTAAAACAAACGAAAGGATACGCTGTTTATAGCGAAAGTATTATCTTTGCACCCTGATTTTTTTTAGCATAAGTAACAAGCAATGATTAAAATAACGCTTCCTGATAACAGTATCCGAGAATTTGAAGCCGGAGTTACCGGGTTCCAGATTGCCGAAGCCATTTCGGGCCGGCTGGCCAAAGAGGTATTATCGGTATCTGTAAACGGCGAGGTCTGGGATTTAACACGGCCCATCGAAGGGGATGCCACTGTTCGTCTGCATACCTGGGACGACCGGGAAGGGAAGGATACTTTCTGGCATTCCTCGGCACATATTATGGCGGAGGCGATTGAAAGTTACTATCCCGGAACCAGGTTTGGTATCGGGCCTACTGTTGACAATGGTTTTTACTACGATATTGACTTGCCGGGAGGACAGCAGCTCACTGAAAAAGAGCTGGAAAAAATTGAAAAGAGAATGCTCGAACTGAGCAGACAAAAGGAAGATATAGTTCGCTCGAATATCAGTAAATCTGAAGCACTCCGGCTTTTTACCGAAAAAGGGGATGACCTGAAGCTGGAGCTTATCAGCGAACTGGAAGATGGCACTATCACCCTCTACAGGCAAGGTGGTTTTACAGATCTTTGCCGTGGCCCGCACCTTCCCAATTCAGGCTACATCAAAGCCATCAAGCTGATGTCTATTGCAGGGGCTTACTGGCGCGGCGACGAAAAGAACAAAATGCTGACCAGGGTTTACGGAATTACCTTTCCGAAACAGAAGATGCTCGAAGAGTACCTGGTTTTGCTCGAAGAAGCCAAAAAAAGGGATCACCGGAAGTTAGGCAAGGAACTTGAATTGTTTACTTTTTCAGAAGCAGTAGGACAGGGATTGCCCCTCTGGCTGCCAAAAGGTGCCCAGTTGCGCGGCCAGCTTGAAGATTTTCTGAAGAAGATTCAGAAGAAATTTGGCTACGACCAGGTGATTACACCTCATATCGGAGATGTGAAACTCTATAAAACCTCCGGTCACTACGAAAAATATGGCAAGGATTCTTTTCAGGTGATAAAAACGCCCGCTGAGGGAGAAGAGTATCTTCTGAAGCCGATGAACTGCCCACACCACTGTGAGATATATAAATCGAGGCCACATTCATACAAGGACCTGCCCGTTCGCATGGCCGAATTTGGCACCGTTTACCGGTATGAGATGAGCGGTGAGTTGCACGGGCTTACCCGCGTACGTGGGTTTACCCAGGACGATGCCCATATTTTCTGCCGGCCCGACCAGTTGAAAGACGAATTCAAAAAAGTGATTGATATTGTATTTATCATTTTTAAGGCGTTGGAGTTTAACGATTACCGGGCTCAGATATCCCTGCGGGATCCGGAAAAACCTGAAAAGTACATAGGCACCTCTGAAAACTGGGACAAGGCAGAATCGGCGATTATAGAAGCATGTGCAGAAAAGGGATTAAACACAGTAACAGAACTGGGGGAAGCTGCATTTTACGGACCCAAACTCGATTTTATGGTGAAGGATGCTCTGGGCAGGAGCTGGCAGCTCGGTACCATACAGGTTGATTATAACCTTCCCGACCGGTTTCAACTTGAATACATCGGAGCTGATGACAAGCGCCACCGGCCTGTAATGATTCACCGGGCACCATTTGGTTCCATGGAGCGGTTCGTGGCAGTTCTGATTGAACATACCGCCGGAAAGTTCCCGCTCTGGCTCACTCCTGAGCAGGTAGTACTGATGCCTATCAGCGAAAAATACAACGAATATGCCCATAAAGTTTCAGATATTTTAAAAAATTCCGATATTCGCAGCTTCGTTGACGACCGTAACGAAAAGATTGGCAGAAAGATA
>CAYMXK010000282.1:0-6463 GCA_964393915.1 uncultured Prolixibacteraceae bacterium | reverse complement strand
ATTCAATGTGTAAAGAAGATGGTTATTGGTGGTTTTTGAACTGGTCACCTTATTCTTTGTACTGTTGGTAGTAAGGGCATCGTACACCTGCTGAGGAGTTGCACTGGTGTTTTTTTCAAGGAACAATGCAGCCCCGCCTGCCACATGCGGACTGGCCATGCTAGTACCACTTATGGTATTTGTTGCGGTTGTGCTGGTGTACCATGCCGATTTGATGCTGGAACCCGGGGCGAAAATATTAACACAGGTACCATAATTGGAGTAAGATGCTTTGGCATCGCTGCTTGTGGTTGCCCCGACGGTATAGGCATTGGCTGCACCGGCAGGTGAGTAATTACATGCATCTTTACCACTGTTTCCGGCAGCTACAATCACTGACACGCCTGCATTGTATAATCTGGTGACAGCATTATTGATGGTTGTACTGGCACCTCCTCCGAGCGACATATTAGCAACGGCGGGTATTACTTTGTTACTTGCAACCCAGTCCATGCCGGCAGCTACGCCTGAAGTTGTACCCGATCCACCGTCGTCGAGCACGCGGACAGCAACAAGTCTAACACTCTTTGCCACGCCATAGGTAGTTCCGCCGACTGTCCCGGCCACATGGGTACCATGCCCGTTGCCATCGGATCCATTACCACCAAATGCATCATACCCAAAAGAGGCTCTGCCCCCGAATTCAGTGTGATCGTATCGAATCCCTGTATCAATAATATAGGCTGACACACCTGTTCCTGTTGCGTCCCAGGTATAGGTTTGATTGAGCGGCAAATCCCTTTGGTCAACCCGATCGATTCCCCAGGTAGCTGAGCTTTGGCTTCCGGATATCGAAATCACCTGATCCGGTTCCACATATTTTACCCTCCTATCCTTCAGCAGACTGGTCACCTGTTCATCTGTAAGCGAAGCCGAAAAGCCTTCGAGGGCAAAGGCATACACGAATCCCAGTTTATCAGAGGGAATACTCTTTTCACGCATCAATCCCAGAGCTACCTCTTTAGCCCGGGCGATACCCTCCTGGTAACCCACGGCTTTCCCTTGAGGCTGTCCGGGAAATTCATTCAGCGCAACAATATACTGCCCCGGAATAATCTTATAATCCGACTCTTCGACCTGAGCTTTTTTAAGGTCCGCATTAAAGGTTTCCGGTTCCAGGTCAGGGGTCTTCTGGCATGAACTTACGATCATAATTGCTGCCAGCACAAATCCGAATAATTTTCTATTCATCATCTTCATTCATATTTGGTTAATAAATCATTGTAAACTAATTTATCAGCAGGCTTATGTTGGATCACTAATTTTACAATTTTCAGCAGCTAAATTAAAACAAATACAAATTACTTGGCTATTTTTTTAAATATTCACTTTGTTATACGCTATTAATTTTGTGAGTTACATTGTAATTAGTTGAAAAACAGTAATATAAAAATGAATTTTATTTTCTTTTATTTGAATTTACTTGTAGATTTGAACAAGTTGTATGTAAGTTTGAATCCAGGCATGTATGTTTTTATTCAGTAAGTGCAGTTACCGTAAGCAGATGAAAGGGCACTGGAAATTGCAGCTTTGCCTGACGAGCCTCCAAGGGAGATGTAACAATCGATGGCATATCGTTGAATGAGCGCGACGGGTTGGGCATTTGGGAAACGGATAAATTTAACCTATAAGCAAATTCGGCCGATGCGGAAGTTTTGCTGATGGAAGTTCCAAAGAATTTATAAAAAAAAGAGGCTGTCCTTGTGAGACAGCCTCTTTTTAATTATACGAACCGATTATTTGGTTACACTGAAAGTTGCTGTTGCTGTAGCGCCAAAATCACCAACGATAGAAACCAAAACTGTTGTGCCTTTCGTAATGGTTGCATTTCCGTTACTGGGGTAAGAAAGCCCGTCGCCGTATGCATCATTGATTGTAAACGTATACGTTCCATCAGGGAGACACCATTTTGCTGATGTGGAAGCAAGACCGTCAGCGTATCCTCCACCGGTGGCAATAACTGCCCCTGAACTGTTTTTCAGTTCCCAGGTAGTTTCACTGGCATATCCGTCAAAAAGAATATTTAAGGATACATCATTTTGTGTACATATCTGGTTGATGGTCAAAGTTAAATTACCGCCTTTAAACAGGCCTTCCTGGGCTCCGAGCTCTAATGCAAGCTTTTTCCCGGCAGTGCCGATGTTTACATCCTTCAGGGTAATTGTAAGTGTACCTACATTCGTGTTGGCAGGAACAGTAACCGTAGCTGGTATTGTATAGGCTGCGGCATCAGCAGTTGTTGTTGCAGCAACCACATTCACGGGAAATGACCTGTCGGCGGAAGTAATCTGGGTCGTGTATACCTTAATCTCGTGATCGGTGGTTCCACCTATCGCAACGCCTACATTGCGCGCAGCTGCCTCAAATGTAATGTAGTTGAGATCTTTGGTTCCGACGATTTCATCCTCGCAACTGTTAAGTATAAACAGCGGTGCCAGGAGCAGTATAAAAAATAATATTTTTTTCATTTTTCTGAATATTTTGAAATTATCTAAAAATCGGGAATGTTGTTTCCAACCCTGATCAAATTAATCGATGAATGGATTATTTTGAATTTCACTTTGAGGTATAGAGAAAGTTAACCTTTGATCGTCATGTGGAATAGGTTCACCGACAAATGAAAGGTGGTTAGGGCCGCGTACGATGGTTGCTTTGTTGCGTTTCATAGCCAGATAGCTTTTTCCTTCTCCCCATAACTCGATTCTTGTCTGAAGATAAATATGAGTGAGAAGTGCCTGGCCGGAAAGGGCGTCTATGTAGGTGGCATCGGGAACCCTTTGGCTGACAACAGCCTTAAGACTTGTTCTTGCTGTGCCTTCATCACCACTTTTTGCAGACATTTCTGCATTCAAAAGATACATCTCTTCCACCCTCATATACACATAATCGGTGGTGAGGTTCCTTTGTCCGCCAGTCTTCCTTTCGGGGTGATAAAACTTATTTGACGGGCATAAATTGTATGAACCGCCTACTTCGAATTGCCCTTTTCTGGCATCATCGGCCGGAATGGCAGCAAACAGGGTGGCGTCTATGGATTTTCTATCACCTGCCCACTGGTAACTGTAGGTGAACCTGTCCATCTGGCCCCACCATGAAACCAGGTTTAACCCATTGTCGGCAGTGAGGTCAACTCCCCACATCCATGCAGGAGAAGTTACACTGTTAAAGCCGCCGACGCTTCCATCGCCCAGAAATACAACCTCGCTGGGCGGGGTGATTGTGAAGGCATTGCTTGCGATAATTTCACCGGTTAAAGTCTTCGCTTTGGTGAAATTTTCATTACCTCCCATGATGGCATAGGTATAGGCAAGCAAACCCTGTGCTACCGCTTTGTTAACTTCGTTCTTGGCTGATCTTTGGAAATTATCCAGTAAAGAGATGGCGTCAGTCAAGTCGCTGATGATTAAATCAAAAACCGCCTGTGTGGTGCTTTTTGGTTGATTTTGCTGTGTTGGATCAGTGTAAATCGGCAAAATCTCTTCAGTAGGATTATATGATTTTGCGTAAAACTGCGACAGATAGAAATAACCATAAGCCCTCATGGCTTTTGCCTGTCCCATCAGGTGCTTGTTCTTATCCAACTCAGGAACGGCATCATTGCCACCCAATGCTGCAATAACAGAGTTGGCCGAGCGGATAATTCTGTAATAATACCTCCAGGGAATATAATTGCCATTGGTCGTGAAGTCAGGAGTAACGGTAAGACGAGTCAATCCTCCATACCAGTTATAGGTATTTACAGACAAAGCCAGGTCTCCGGACAAGAAATCGCTCTGGATATCGTAGCCTTTCTGACCAAAGTCATCGTGGCCGGTAGTACCGCCAGTACCTGTCTGGAACATCAGCGTATAAATACCACTAATACTGCCTGCTATTACATCAGGATTATTTGCGGCAGCCTCAGCAACCTGTTGTTCAGTGAGGAACTGCGTTGGCTCAACTTCCAGGAAATCTTCCTTACACCCCGTTACGCTCAGAAGAAGGAGCGCTACAAAAGATATAATATATGTTTTTTTCATGATAATTAATTTTACTAAATTTCAATAATTTATGTTAGAAAGTAACCCGTACTCCTAAAGTGTAGGTGCTTAGCGGTGAGTACCTGTACATGTTTGATGTTCCGGCTTCGTCTGTAGCAGGATTAAAACCGTCCCTCGCACTCAGCAGGAAAAGGTTATCTCCTGAAGCGAATATGCTCAGGGATGCAATATTTACTTTGCTTATCAGGCTTTGCGGAACATTGTATCCGATACGTAAATTATTCAGTGAAAGAAAATCGGCTTTGGTCAGGAACCTTGATTGTCCGCTGCCATAATTTGAATCAAAGTTGTCGGACAATCTTGGTACGTTGGTAATATCACCAGGCTTCTGCCATCTCTCTTTCATATCCTCTGACCAGTTGTTATTTCCGATTACGTCATTGCTCATTAACCTGGCATAAGCACCATCGTAGGCGTATCCACCCAGGCTGTAGATAAACTGCGCAGTTACATCAAAATTCAACACGCGTCCATCCAGTCTGAAACCACCGCGAACTTTTGGAATAGGTGATTTGTCGAGATATTTTTGGGTAGCACTGGCATAAGATTTCGTAGTAGTTACATCAATTTTATGGTCCGGATTCTCGGTGGTGTATTCAAAGAGGGATGCAATTGCCTCACCTGAATCCATAACACCGTTTGCGTTTTCATCGTAATAGTTGATAAACCACATGGCCCTGACTTCATCTGGGTCTACGCCTGCATACTCACTGGTATAAAAGTCAAACAATGAACGTCCTTTGGCTCTTCCGAATAAACCGGCGATATCCAGTACTTTCGGTTCTCCTGTAGCCGGGTCAATAGGCATTGTCAATAATTTGTTTGTTAACAGTTCGCCGTTGATGGTGAAGTCCAAACCTACACTCTTCTTATTAATAATCTGGGCTGAAAAATCAAACTCAACACCACTGTTTCTCAACAAACCGTCGTTAACTGTCAGCAAGGCATATCCTACAGAAGGGCCAACACGTCTTTCAAATACCAGGTTGTCGGTATTTTTAATGTAGTAGTCGATGGCACCTGTAAAAAACTTACCTATGCCAAACTCGATACCGGTCTGGAACATTTTGGAGGTCTCCCAGGTTAAATCGGGGTTTCCGATATCTCTTGCAGATATGGAAATCTGGTCGTTCAGGTTGCTGACGTTGAATGTATTGAATCCGGGATAGAAGCCAACACCAGCCTGCTCTCCAATGACGCCATAGCTGATTTTGTATTTCAGGAAATCCACAAAGGTCATACTTTGCATGAAAGATTCGTTGGAAACCATCCATGATAAACCTACAGAACCAAAGGTATCCCATTTGTTGTCACCGAGAAATCTTGAAGTACCGTCCCTTCTCACGGAGGAGGAGAGGTAATATTTGTTGTCGAAGTTGTAATTAACCTGGCCGAAATAACTCTCAAGCCTGACCTGGTCGGTAAAGCCGGAAGGAGGAGCAGGAACAATAACAAAGTTGTTCAGGTCATCAATATCGGGATGAACCATTTTTGACTTTTGGGTATAATTAAGTTTCCTCTCCCATGAGTTGCTTTCATGCGCGGCAAGGGCTTCAATATTGTGAGAGCCAAAACTCTGTTTGTAGCGGAGCAGATTCAGGAAGTTGTAGGAGAACAACAGCTGATCGGTCTTAAATACGTATCCACCCTGGCCTGCAGCTGATCCATAGAAAGGATTTCTGAGATCATTGGATTTGCTGGCATAGAGCTGAGCACCCAAAGTATTTTCGAAGGTCAGGTGCTTGGTAAATCTGATGTTCCAGCTGAAGTTACCTGTTAACTGATTGGCATTGGTTCTGAGTTTGTTGTAATGTGCATCGGCAATTGAGTTGGTTAAGGCACCGAATGCCCTGCCCACACCATAATCGTATTGGTTACCTTTAAAAATGGGGTCCTCTACAATAGCGCCGTTTTCATCCCTCAGGAACAAGGGGAAAATCGGAGGCATGTTGTCAACGAACCAGAAAATACTTCCTGAGTCAGTGGATTGACCGTTGTTGTTGGTTTCTGAACCGGCGTATGACAATTTTGCCGAAGTGGTAAACCATGGCTTCACAATACTTTCAATATTCAAATTGGCATTGTATCTTTTGAAATCTGAATTGATAATGTAACCGACGTCATGAAGATAGCCATAGGAGGAAAAGTATTTTGTGGTTTCATTTCCCCCTCTTAATACCATGTTGGCCTCTGTCCTGGATGAAGTTTGAAATCCATAATCTTCCCAGCTTTCGGGATCGTACTTCCTGGTTACACCGGCTTTTACCGTGCGTGTTTCAGGATCGATCAGTTCTGCGCCTGTCGCATTCCAAAGATTGTATTTTGGGTTTATCCCGGCAGCACCGAAAAGATTGGTATTGGCATAGGCAACCGGATTGGCATTG
>CAYMXK010000281.1:2036-6520 GCA_964393915.1 uncultured Prolixibacteraceae bacterium | reverse complement strand
TCATCTTCCACAAAAAGTGCCTTGTGCGGTTCATAGTCGAGAACATTTTTATTCATTGCAGCTCTTTCAGATACGGTTACATAGGGAGGATTGCTGACAATGAGCCCGTATTGCCCGGGCCAGGGGATGTCTTTCCACCCTAGAATATCAGCCTCCATAAAATGAACATCCATTGCATTTATTTCTGCATTTTCTTTTGCCGTGATCAAGGCTTCTGGTGATACATCGCAGCCGGTCAGACAGGCACCCGGAATCTGTTTTTTGAGAGAAAGGGCAATACATCCGCTTCCTGTCCCTATATCCAGGATGGAATCAATAGAAATCTCAGATTCTTTTATCCATTCAACCAGCTCCTCGGTTTCAGGGCGCGGAATGAGAACAGAAGGATTGACCCTGAGTTTTAGGCCGGCGAATTCTGTTGTACCCGTTATATAATGTATGGGTTCATGCAATTTAAGCCGTCCGACAATTTGTCTGATGTCATTTATCTCCTGTACAGATAGCTTTTCCGCTCTTTTCAGAACCAGATCGGTAAGTGTATAATTTTTTACATGACTGAATATCAGCTGTATAAAACTTTCTATCTCCCTGTTGGGATAGAAAGGGTGCAATTCCTCTCTGATATATTGAATAGTCGGCTGCATTGTATTATTTTTGACAAAGTTACTTTTTTGGCAGCAAATGACGAACCACGGGAAATTTATGCAAAGATGCATTGAAATTGCACGGATGGGAGCAGGGCGGACCGCTCCCAATCCCATGGTCGGTTGTGTTATTGTCAATAATGGCAGGATAATTGGCGAAGGGTACCATATAGAGCATGGTGGCCCTCATGCTGAGGTGAACGCCATACGGTCGGTGAAGCGCCCTCAGTTGCTGCGCGAAAGCACTCTATATGTCAGTCTTGAACCCTGTTCACACCATGGGAAAACTCCCCCCTGCAGTGATTTGATTCTTGATGAGCATATTCCCCATGTGGTGGTCGGCACGGAAGATCCTTTTGCAGAAGTAGCCGGCAAGGGCATTAAGAGGCTCCGGGATGGGGGCGTACAAGTCGTGACGGATGTGCTTAAGGATGAATGCAGATGGTTAAACCGCAGGTTTTTCACGTTTTACGAAAAAAGAAGACCCTACATAATTTTGAAATGGGCGCAAACCCCTGATGGCTTTATTGATGTGGAGAGGGACGAGGACCATACTGTGAAGCCTACATGGATATCAGGAATTATGGCACGAACCATGGTACATAAATGCAGGACCGAAGAGGGTGCCATTCTGGTGGGAACAAATACTGTCTTAAAGGACAATCCATCGCTAACAGCAAGGGATTGGAGCGGCCGTTCACCGGTAAGGCTGGTGATTGACCGCCACAGGGGGCTCTCTCCTGAACATGCCATATTTGACGGGCCGGTACCCACTATTGTCTTCACGGAGAATATGGGGGAAATGGGTTTTAATCCTGAATACTGCAGGATTGATTTTAAGGAGAATGTTCTGCAGCAAATCCTCGCAGAAGTGTACAATAGGAAAATTCTTTCGGTTATTGTCGAAGGAGGTGCCTATACCCTTCAGCAGTTTATTGCAAATGGCTTGTGGGATGAGGCACATATTTATTCCGGAACCCGGCTCTTCTTCCGGGGAGTAAAAGCACCATCCCTTAAAGGCAGAATTATTGCCACTGAAAGCCTGGACTCAACCACTTTAACGGTTGTTGTCAATCCAACCCTGAATTACCGGTTCTGAGGTCTGATACCCGAGGGTAGTATCGGAACTTTCAGTTTTATCTCCACATACTGGAAATAATTGAATAGCTTGTAATTAAGCTCCAGACCATAATCGATATGTGGCAAATAGTCGATGTAGGTTTCAAAGAACCTGTTGTGACGGCCTGACATTACTCTGCTATTCCAGGCTGTCACGTACTGTCGGTTCCACGATTCAAGATATGACTGGGAATAATACCAAATGGGTTTTGCAGAAATGATAAACCAGCTGTCGAAGCCAGGATCAATGATGATAAGTTCATATTCAACCGTATCAGTAACCTCCTCAACATCATTGATGAGGGAAATCTTCGACATTTGTCCGGGTCCAGTGCAAGCAAACAGAAATGCAGAGATGGCAATCAGCAGAACAATGTTTCTCATGGCGTTAAATTTTTATCATCTAATGATAATACGCAAAAAACGGTGCATTGTTCAAGCATCTTCATTTTGGATAAGGATGAATAATTTTAACCGGGTAGTGGATTCTTAAAAAATAGTAAATTTACCTGGCTGATTTTTTTAAATGTCTATGTGGTTTGATTGGAATTTTCAGCAGCCAAGCCTTTTGGGAATTTTATCGCTTATATTCTTAATTACCAGTATAGCGATAGCTTTTATTATCGTCCATGAGAAACGGTCGCCTTTTAAAACGGCCGCCTGGATTCTGGTGCTGGTGCTGCTGCCTGTAGTGGGATTGATTTTTTATCTTTTTTTCGGTCAGGAATACCGGAAGCAAAAGCTCTTCTCAAGGAGGGGCCTGAAAGTACTTGCCCGATACCGCAGGGTAACCAGCAAGCAATTGAGACGCCTTCAGAAGTTTGAGTTCCAGTTGCCTCAGCCTATGGAAAACTATCGCAAAATAATCTCACTGCTGCTCAATAATTCTCATGCGGTAATCACTACCGGCAACAGGCTGAAAATTCTCAACAACGGAAAAAAAACCATTGATGCTATCTTCGAGGCGATGGAGAATGCGAGGCATCATATTCATTTGGAGTACTATATCATTGATAATGACCATACAGGGAATAGACTTAAGGATATTTTAATCAGAAAACGTCGTGAGGGTGTTGAAGTCAGGGTAATTATCGATGATGTAGGAAGCTGGGGGCTCGGGAAGGAGTATATAGAATCTTTGAAACAGGAAGGGATTGAAATATTCTCCTTTATGGAAGTCCGGTTTCCCCGGCTGACAGGCCGGGTTAACTACCGGAATCACCGGAAGATTGTTATCGTGGATGGAATCATCGGTTTCACCGGCGGCATTAACATGGCTGACCGCTATATAAACGGGCTTGATAAAATTGGCCCATGGCGGGATACTCATCTGCAGATTGAAGGTGATGCCGTTGCCTGTTTGCAGGTGGTGTTTGCTGCTGACTGGTTTTTTATTAAAGGGGAGAATCTCTGGGGAAATGAATACTTTCAGCCTTTTTCCGAAGAACCCGGATCTCCGGTTCAAATCAGCGCAAGCGGCCCGGATTCTGACTGGGACAGCATCGGGCAGGCAATATTTATGTCAATTGCCAGTGCCCGGCGGGAGGTTTATCTTGTTACTCCCTATCTCATGCCGCCGCCTGCCATTACAACAGCCCTCAAAACCGCTGCATTGGGTGGGAT
The DNA here is from genome assembly GCA_964393915.1 of uncultured Prolixibacteraceae bacterium. Taxonomy (GTDB): domain Bacteria; phylum Bacteroidota; class Bacteroidia; order Bacteroidales; family Prolixibacteraceae; genus UBA1413. Next base: position 3,134 of record CAYMXK010000281.1, on the reverse strand, counting down.
TGATGTGCGCATCATTATTCCTGAAAAGTCGGATTCCCATATTCCCAGATGGTGCTCATTTTCCTATGTAGAAGAGCTGCTTGAAGCGGGAGTCAGGATATTTTTCTACCAGGATGGGTTTATTCACAGCAAAATTGTGCTGGTCGACGGTGTCTTTTCCTCAGTGGGGACAGCTAATCTTGACTTTCGAAGCCTGGAAACCAATTTCGAGGTTAATGCTTTTGTCTATGATGAGAATTTCACCAGAAAGCTGACCTCATTCTTCAAGGTAGATATCAGGCATAGCCGGGAAATCTTTCTTAGTGAGTGGAGAAAACGTCCATGGTTCAACAAAACCCGTGAGTCACTGGCCCATTTTATAAGTCCGCTCTATTAAAATTCAGCGACTCATCAATTGGCGCAATTATTTTGTACTAAATCTTACGCGATTGCAAATCTTTTTTTAGTTTCGCCACTTTAAACATGGAGTACAATAAACCTCTGGGTTTGCAATACTTAAAACCACAAAATTTTTTATTCCGGTATAGTTTATGCTAATCCTTTTTCCATATAGTTTGTTTCATTGATTAATAACGCTGAAATTAAGTTTTTACATCCAGGTATAATGAACATAAGACGATTATATATTTTATTTTTTTTACTTACAGGATTTATCTCAAGTGCACAGAAGAAATTTCAACAGCAACCTTTCATGGTTGAACCTCCTGTATGTTACGCTTCACCCGAAGTACGTAAAATTTATATACCACCACCTGCTGAATTTGAGAATCGTTTAAAATCAACAAGAAAGAGTGCTGATATTGTTGTTAATTACATAGGGTTTCCGGATAGTATAAAACCTGCATTTGAATATGCCGTATCGATATGGGAATCTCTGATCTCATCTTCAGTTCCAATCCATATTCAGGCCAGCTGGGCAACACTGGCAAACAATGTTTTAGGAAGTTGTGGCCCCGAAGACTTTCTTATAAACTTTAAAACTTCCTTTAATTGTCGGAGATTTTGGAAGCCCTGTTGATGATTTAGTTTGATAAACGATCCGTCCGCCTTCCCAAGCGGTTAAAGTTTGTGAGGCAGTATCAACAGTAATCATTTTTT
>CAYMXK010000281.1:0-2026 GCA_964393915.1 uncultured Prolixibacteraceae bacterium | reverse complement strand
CCATATCGCTGGCTGAGAAACTTATGGGAGAGCAGGTTTCAGGGCCAGGGGTTCCTGACATGAAGGCCCGCTTTAATTCGACGGTTCCCTGGTACTTTGGCACAGATGGCAAAACGCCTGTAGATAAATACGATTTCGTATCTACAGTTTTACATGAGATTGCCCATGGCCTTGGATTTACAGGCTTTTTTGGCGCGACGGTCTCCACCATGACGGGCTATTCGGGAGATAATAGTGGAAGGCCTGCCATTTACGATTTATTTGTGGAGGATTTTTTTGGGGTATCCCTTACCGATTCAGTTAAATTTCCCAATCCTTCGGAACAATTATATAAATCATTCATATCTAACCTGCTTTTCTCCGGATCCTATCTTGGAACTATATGGGGCAATGGCTCGAAGCCCCGGTTGTATGCACCTACTACATTCAACGATGGATCAAGTTTGTACCACTTAAACAGCATGACTTATGGCTTCGGAGATCCTAACTCACTGATGACCCATGCTGCGGGGAAAGGAGAAGCCATCCACTCTCCGGGTCCGATAACAATCGGAATTCTTGCCGATATGGGGTGGAAGCACCTTTATATTGAGTATACGCCCTTGAAAGACCGTGAACGCAATGACGAGCCGCTGGTTTTCAGCGCTTCTGTTAAAAGTGATATCGGTCTTGATACCGCATCATTCTTTTTGGTTTATTCCACTGATGGGTTTACATCAAAACCTGACTCTGTGCGGTTTCTGTATGACAACGAAGCAGGAAGCTTTACTGCAACTCTTACGCCTGAAAACCTGGATATTGTTATTTCCTATTATCTGACCGCGAGCGATTCCACGGGAAGGGACTTTACTTTACCTTTCGTTACACCTGAAGACCATTTTATTTTGCGGATCGGGGATGATGTTATCAAACCTGAGATTACCCACATCCCACCCTCATTTGTGCTTTCAACACAGGGGAAATTGGTTATCGAAGCTGATGTTACCGACAACCTCGGCATCGACACTGTTTATGTGCTGATTAAAAACAGGGGTGTCGAATTGGGACGGGTTCCACTGTTGCATATGGGTGGGAACAGATATTCCGGAGAAGTGATTTTTGCCTCTTTCGGACTTGACAATGGCGGAATCCTGGAGTATAATATTGTCGCCGCGGACGCTGCCAGAACACCCAATGTACGTGTTGCGCCAGAGGAAGGTATATTCTCCGTTACAGTCGAAAAAATCTTGCAGCCTATAGCTGGCTATTTTTCTGATTTTAACGATGGGCCAAATGATTTTATTGAAGGGGACTTCTCCATTATACGAAAGAAGAATTTTGATAATCCGGCGCTTCATAGCCCCAATCCTTATCCCAGCCCCGGAGAGGATAATAAGACATTTGATTTTATTACGGTTTTGCGTTATCCCATAATTGTAAAAGAAAATGGTCCAATCAGTTTCGATGAGGTTGTGCTGGTTGAACCCGGCGAGGCAGGTACCACTTTCGGCGATGACGAATTCTGGGACTATGTTATTGTGGAAGCCAGCAAGGATAATGGCACCACCTGGTTGCCACTTCTAAACGGATATGATTCAAGAAGTAATGCCAGCTGGCTTACAGTTTACAACAGCAATATTTCCGGACAGGATTCAAGAGCCACCGGCTCAAAGGATCTTTTTATCAACCGCCAGTTTTCCATAACAGGCAATGGAAATTTTATGGAGGGCGATACGATTCTTATCCGCTTCAGGCTATTTTCCGATCCCTATGCCCATGGCTGGGGCTGGGCCATCGATAATCTTCGTGTGCAGCAACCGGTAAGCAACCGCTACCAGGTTCAGGTATCGCCCGGAAACATCCTGGTGTGGCCAAATCCTTTCAATGAATACCTGCACTGGACATATACCGCTGAGACAATCGCGGATGAACTGATTTTTGAAGTATTTGACCTCACCGGACGAATGATAAAGAACCTGTCTGAAGTAAATGTTCTTCCCGGCACGAGGTCGACAATATCCACCCGCGATATTCCTCCGGGATTTTG
>CAYMXK010000280.1:0-6529 GCA_964393915.1 uncultured Prolixibacteraceae bacterium | reverse complement strand
AAATCTACTCTTTCCAGGGCCATTTTACACAATCCTTAACTTCGGGGAACAATACATAGTCTCCCTTCCCTTTCATCGTTAACGTCTTCACTTCATGCCCCTTCAGCAATTCAAGAGCGGCGTTCAATGTTTTTCCAGAAACCGAAACGTCATCGACCAGCAAAATCCTCTTTCCTTCTGGATTAAGATCTGCCGGCAGATGGAGAACCACTGGTTGCTCATGACGCGGATTGTTTTGTTCGTCACGGTAGTTTAGGGTCATTACACGAAGTTCTGCCTTAAGATGGAAAGCGGCCAATGCTGCGGGGACTATTCCGCCGGAACCTATGCCTATCACGAGGTCGGTTTCGGGTAGGTCGACATTACGTAAACGCTCTGATATTTCCTGAAATGAAATCGGAACCATTTGATTTATTATTGATGATTTATTATTGATGATTTATTATTGATGATTTGATAAATGTTAGCTTTCGGTGTTTTGAAGGTTCTCGGGATTTTCATAAACCGGAATCTCCAGGTAAAAAGTGGTGCCTTCGTTGGTGGTGGTTTCGAACCATACCCTGCCGTTAAAGTTCTCCACAATATTTTTAACGATTGCCAGTCCAAGACCCATGCCGCTTGTCTTTGTAGTGAAATTCGGACTGAACATTTTTTCCTGCAATTCTTCCGGGATACCCGTGCCGTTGTCAGCCACGGAAATTACAACCATGTGCTCCCGCCGTTTAAGCCTGATTTCAATATGTCCGTGGCGATCTTTCGGAATGGCCTGTATCCCGTTCTTAATGAGGTTGATAAATGCCCTGGATAATTGTTCCCTGTCGGCATTTACATTTAGATTGCCACATTGTCCTTTGTCAAAACCGATGGTTACCCGGTTGTCGTTTTCGTACAGTTCTATTACTTTCCTTATTTGGGAAGCCAGGTTAAACTCCTGTTTCCGCGCAGTAGGAATTTTCGCAAAGTTGGAGAATTCTGTAGCGATTTCCGACAAAGTTTCTATCTGACTTATCAGTGTATGGGCAATCCGGTTTACAGTTGTGCGATACTCCTCTTCATCTCCCTTAAACCTTTGGAGGTGCTGGATGCTGAGTTTCATCGGGGTGAGCGGATTCTTGATTTCATGGGCGATCTGTTTGGCCATCTCGCGCCATGCACTTTCCCTTTCCGACCGTGCCAGCAATTCGGCACTCACTGAAAGTTCGTCCACTTTCTTATTGTATTCCTTTACCAGCTTTCCTATTTCATCGTCCTTCCGGTAATCTATGGGCTCATTCCTTTTCCCCAACTCAATTTTGCGGAGATTCTCGCGGATGGTTACAAGCGGACGGGTTATCTGGTTGGCGATAAACAGGGCAACCAGGATACTGGCCAGAAATAGGAGCACGTATAGATTGATGAAGGCAACAATAAAGGTGGAAATCTCCTGGCTGTATTTGTCCTGGTGCGTAAAATACGGCAGGTTGATGAATCCGAGGTATTCACCACTGTTGTTAATGATAGGGGAGTAGGCTGACAGATAATTCAGCCGTCCGATTTTTTCGGGTTGAAAATAATTGGTCTGAAAGTTTTCAAATAATTCAAAATAGGCTTCAGAGCTGATTTTTCTTGATACCAAACCTATTGTAAAAAGCTCAGGCCTGGAAGAGACAATCAGGTCGCCGTTAACGCCATAAATATTGATGTCTGTGCGAAAAATATTGGAAAGTTTCACCAATTCCCGGGTAAACCAGTCTTCAAGATCAGGAGTAATTTCTTCGAGGTTCTCCAGCCGCATATCAATTTCAAATGAAATGGAGTTCATTTTGCCTTCGAGATCTTCCTGTAACCTGGAACGGTATTCCTCGATATTATAAAAGATAGTGCCCAGGGCCACCAGCAGTAAGGAAACAAAAACTATGGATATAATCGCTGCCTGGATTCTTACTTTCAGGTCTATCTGCATCTTAAGTCTTCTGAAGGAAGGCCTTATAAAGAGAAGGGCTACCAGTGAAAATGCAAAATAGAAAACAAAGAGATAGGGAAATGAAATTAGGTAATCGACAAAGGTATACAGACTGCGGCTAACAATAATATAGTTATCCTGACGTGTGCCATAGATCAGGTGTTCATATCCGTCCCATATTGAATAGGTGTATTCTTCATCATCGAAATCGTAGGAATATATATAGTAGTTGTAAAGATAATCACCATGCCTGTCCACCAATTCACCACCATAGTATTTGGCATATTCAAACCGCTTGTAGCTGGCAGGCTTTTGCATAGATTTGTCGATTAACAACTCTGGAAAACCGATGCCCTCAGAAAGAATTTTTGAGTTTAATTCCATGAAAATGGAAATGCCAATTGAATCAGATGTCAGTGGATAGAAAATTCTCCCAAAATAGGAGATCCTTCCGTTCATGTTATCCATATAGTAAAAGCTGGTTCCCGACAAAGGGCTTCCCTCTTTTTCAATCATGCTGTCGAAAAACGGAAAACATGGCACCAGGGTATTTTGCGGTTGAATAATTAAACTGTCGCTGCCGCTGCAAATGGTTATTTGCAGGTCATATTGCCTGAAATATCCACTGAAATAGGTTAGTTCAAGGTATTCTTCCAGGTTCTCGTAAGGTTGCAACAGGTATCCGGGAATGTTCGGATCGACATTTATCTGTTGCTGAATATCCGCCAGGAATACCTCCGCCGCCGGATCATGTTCTGCAACAAGTGTTACTGCCAGTAACTGCTGAACTTCCCTCTCTTTTTGCAGGGTTACCCTGTAGATAACTTCCAGTGAAAAAATAGTAATTACAGAGACGAACAGAATCAGATAACTCATTCCAAATTTGCGCGAACCGGAAGGACTGAAAGTTGAAGCCAGCAAACTAACGACGGCAAACAACAGCAGCGGATGAGAAAATAATTCTCCGGTAAGTCCCCAGTTAACAACCACCACAGTCAAGCTGCACGCAGCTACCATCAGCATGGTTTCACGCATGTTGCGGAACCTCCTGGTTTCATCTATTACCCTGATGGTGAGCAGCACCAGGCCAAATAGCAAAAGCATCATCGAAGAAATTCCAAGTGCGGTTTGCAGGGTTATTTCGTTAATTTTGTTCAAAGTAAATGAGAAACTCGAATTGTAAATGAGTTTTCTGATAAAAAAGTCAATAAGCAGGTAACCCAGACTGGTGAGCAATAAAAGCCCTGCTGAAAGATAGGTTCTGGGTATTTCAAGGTTTTTCTCAATGGAGATTATCCGCAAATCCTTGTATAGACTCAACATAAAATAGAAGAAAAAAAGCGACAATATAAAAAAATCGCCCAGGGAAGGAAGCCAGAAACTGTAGGCAAACTGTGCCGGTGAGAAGTAGTCAAGGTGGTAAAACACCTTCGGAAACCTGAACAGAATATGAATCCAATAAATGAAAAACAGAAAACTTCCCGTAAACAGCATCCGCAAAACAATTGAAGGATTGATCTCTGAAATCATTGATCTGAAAAAGAGAAGCAAAAAAATGACCCCGGCCAGGTAAAGAAATCCAGGTACATACAATTGACTTTTACTGCACAGCAATTCACCCTGCGGAACTATATCAAAGACATTCTCTCCGTCAATATTTTTAATTGGCGTACCTCTTGAGGAGCCGGCCTTTACCAATTCAAATGTGGAAGGAAGCCCCAATCCATCAAAAAAATCGTTTACCAGGAACTGGTTTTCATGAGGGAAATCATTCTTAACAAGGATAAGCCCAATAATGGTAAGACTGTCGACCTCAATATTCCGGGTAAGGTAGTATCCGTTGGGGAAATGAACTACTTTGCTGTTGGGTTCAGATCCCAGGGGAAGGGTTTCCCGAAAGGCGATATTCCGGTTTGACCAGTAAAATAGTTTGCCATTGCGGTAAATAAGGTATCCTGTCCCAGTTTCTTCGAGACTTTTATTGTATTGATCCAGTTCGCTCAGAAAATTGAAGGCAAAGCCTGGATTGTAGGTTAGCTGTTTGATTTTCTGTAAATCGATGTCAAGAAGAGCTTCCTTTACATGAAGCCTTTGTTCAAATCGTTCGATCAGCCTTTTGTCAGGATTTTTTAGAAGAAGGCCATTTTCGGTAAATGCAGCAAATAGCGACATGATTACTGCCAGTGCCAGATATATATATTTCAAATGACGATCTTTCATCTCATTATAATTGTAAGTTTTTGAAGGGATTCGATGTAACTCCCATGAAAATTATAATGTTCCTCTTGTGTGAATATTGGTTATTCATGGTCGTTTCATTTTCTAGTCATTGTGGTAAGATTCACCCCTGATGATGGTATGTGCACGGTAAAGTTGCTCGACAAACAATAACCGCACCATTTGATGTGAAAAAGTCAGTTTGGAAAGTGATATCTTTCCTGATGATATTTTTATAACCTGTTCGGAAAAGCCAAAAGGCCCTCCTATCACAAAGACAATTTCCCGGCAGGCGGCAACCATTTTTTTTTCAATAAACGCAGCCAGTTCACGGGAGGTGTACTGCTGACCACCTTCATCCAATAAATAAACTTCGTTTTTCCCCTCCAAATAGTCTAAAATCAGCTGACCCTCTTTTTCTTTCTGAAGTTCCACCGGCATGTTCCGTGTGTTCTTTGGGTCGGGTAAAACCTTCATTTCTAAGGTTGTATAGTGTTTTAGCCTATTAATAAAAGTGTCAATCCCTTCGGACAACCATTTCGAATCTGTCTTTCCTGTCACAAGCAGCGTTACCTTCATTTGTTATATCAATCATAAAATGCTTAAATTTACACTAAAAATCAGGCACAAGTAACCTTTTGCACAGTTTTTGCTACCCTGATGGTACAAATTTAGAAAATGAGATAATAATGAAGCCAGTTAAGAAGAAAGTTTTACTGCCAATTCTGGTGATGATCTACCTATTTATAGCTACAATTCAAGTGTTTGCACAGGTTCCCGATGAAGTGGTACTAAGTCTGCAAACAGGAAATGCTAAGGTTTTGGCCAGTTATTTTAACCAGAATGTCGAACTGGTGATTCTCGACAACGACAACATTTATAGCAAAGCCCAGGCTGAACAGATTGTCAGCAATTTTTTCAGCCGATACCAGCCAACCCGTTTTACTGAACTTCACAACAGGGGGAAGGAGGGCGCACATCTGGTGATAGGAACCCTGACCACCAAACAGGAGACCTTCAGGGTTTATTTCCTTATGAAAAAAACCGGTGGTAAGGACATCATCCATCAATTGCGTATTGAAAAGCAGGAATAGGAATGTCACCGTCGCAGAAATTGAGGCAATATAGTCAGCGGCGTGCCGAGAAAATATCGGCGTGGGCCAAGGAGGTTTCCCTTCCTTTTCTGGATGATGTGCCTATCTATAATGTCAGCCTGTTTTTCTGGCGAAGTATTAGCGACGGGCAATTAACCACAAGGGCATCAGCCATTGCGTTCAATTTTTTTATTGCACTGTTTCCTGCTATCATTTTTCTTTTCACACTGATCCCGTACGTCCCCATTCATAACTTCCAGGAGGAACTTTTTGAGCTGATCGAATCTCTTTTACCGGGCGGGGCCTTCGACGCAATGGAAGAAACAGTCGTGGATATTATTCTGCAACCTCGTGGCACCTTGCTGTCGGCAGGGTTTGTTTTTGCTTTGATTTTCAGCAGCAACGGCATCACCTCCATGATGAGTGCCTTTGATTCCACAGTACACAGCATAAAAGGGCGAACCTGGATCAGTCAGCGTATTATATCGATACTGCTCCTTTTCATCCTTACTGTTCTGCTGACCCTTGCTATTACACTTATCACTTTCGGGCAAGCAGCACTCAAGTACCTTGTTGATAATTTTGCTGTTTTTGACGGGTTTACCTACTTCTTACTAACCATCAGTAAATGGCTGATCATTATTGCCTTATTCTTTTTTGCCTATTCTTTTCTTTACTATCTGGCACCCGCCAAAAAGACTCAATGGCGTTTTATTTCTGCCGGAGGAACCCTTGCCACCCTTTTAAGTATTTTGACGTTGGTTGGCTTTTCTTATTTTATCAACAATTTTAACCAATACAATAAGCTTTATGGATCAATCGGAACCTTGCTTGTGGTCCTTCTGCTAATTTATTTTCTTTCACTGATTCTGCTGGTAGGTTTCGAATTAAACGCCAGTATTTACGAAGCCCAGCAGGAATCCACCCAACCGTCTTTATTCAGCCGCATCCGTAGTCAGGCAGTCGGCACGGCTCCAGGTGACCCTGATATCGAATAACACTTTTCAATAACTACGAATATGAAGCATATGGTTTTAAGAATCTTTACTTTAGTGATGTTGGCAATATTTGTGTCGTCGTGCCTTATTCCAGCTAAAAAGGAAAGATATCTGGCTAATTTCGAGCGTTTTGTCAAGAATATTGAGAAGAATGCCTTAGATTTTAAGCCCAGGGACTGGCGCTGGGCAGATAAGAGGTACAAACTTTATGGCACTGAATGGTATGAGAAATTCAGAGAAGAATTTACGTTGAAAGAACAGCTTCAAATCGCAGGGTT
>CAYMXK010000279.1:0-6532 GCA_964393915.1 uncultured Prolixibacteraceae bacterium | reverse complement strand
GCTTGACCCGGATAAGAAAATCGATATTTCAACCGGCCACACCAAACGGATCGCAAGTTTGCGCGAGATATGCACCGATGCACAGAAACGCGGGGATAAAACGCTGACCATTGCTTTTGATGAATTTTTCAGGCAGTACAGGAACCAGACAGAAACGGTGCGTTTGCTAACCCCTGACATGGATGAGTATGTCGAGAAAATTAAAATTATCGCCGACTTTGCCGCAAATTACGGAATGGGTATGGGGCTGAGTTTGTTAAGCCCGCTGGAATTAGGCCCTGCCTTTAAAAAGCAAACCGGAGAAACCGGCAGGTGGCTGCATTATAAAGTGGGCCTGCGCGATGCAAAAACCGGCAAGTTCAACGTCCAGCTTTGGCAGCAGTTGTACTGGACAAACAACAAGGGTAAATTCCCCATCAGTTTGAAAGGTTTTAAAGCATACGCTTTTAAGGAACAAAAACTGCCCAACAGCCCGTTTAAGGTGGTCGACCGGAACGGGATTGTTGAATTAAAAAAGGTACAGTTCGACGAATGGGGTACTCCTGTTGCCGAAAAGGAGGCGAACGCCGTTATGGATACCGATTTGTGGAATTCAACATCCGGGTCAGATGATGATGGAAGGGCAAAAAGGGTAAGTGTTTTTTCGAATGGGGACGATGAACTGAAAGGATACGACAGGGTTCTTGTAATTCTGGAATACGATGTGCCGGAAATGGAGTATTTCAGCGATGAGGCTGCCCCGTTTTTGAAAAACCTACTGAAGAAATACCACGACAATGGGATAAAAATTCAGCATTTTTATTCCGATGAGATGCATATCCAGCAGGATTGGGTCTATTTCAGCCATCACGATAACGGCCAGCTGGCTGTCCGGTACTACACGGAAGCCCTGGGCGATATGTACAAAAGCAAATTTGGGGTCCCTTTTGAGGAGAAGGATATTCTCTATTTTGCCTATGGCCCTGATATTGACAGCAACAATGCCGATGCACCCAGGAACGTGCAGTATGTGATGGGAAAAACGCGTGAAGATATTCACCGGACATTCCTTTTTCGCGACCGGTACTATAAATTGCTCAACAATCATGTTGTAGATCTTTTCAAGGATGCAAAAACATATGCAAGCGAGCTGTTTAAGGTCGATGATTTTGGCACCGACGGACACTCATCGTGGGCCGAAAGTCCAACCGTGGATTTATGGGATATCGGACCCCTCGAACGCCATGCCTATAAATATGAGTACACCCCGAATTTTGTATGGGGCAATACAGTGCATCAGGCTGCTGCTGCCTGTTACGACTATTTTAAATGGGGAGAATACCTGGAACCCACGCGAAACGATTTTGCCGAATTGGGCTGGAACGACCGGAATTATTATGGTGCTGCCATGGCCACGTCACTGGGTGTGGTGAACAGGATACCCAACGCCTATCCGGCTGTTTGGGGAATGCCCGAACAGGTGAGGGAGCGAAAAACGGCCATCAACGATGCGTATGGCGGCATGCCCCGGTCCGCATCAATTGATCTCATATCCGGGCATGTCCACCGGGATGTGGATGTGTTGTTTTTATACCCGATGAACCTGGTTGCGGCCGACGAGCGGTTTGGCAGTTGGGTAACCCAATATGGATATGCCAATTACATTACAGCCGAGAAATTGCTTGAGCTGGCCACACTAAATAAGGAGGGTGAGATCCATATAAAAGATAAGAAATACACCACCCTGGTTGCATTGTTTGAACCGGTCCCGCAAAAAGGGTTGCTTGAAATGATGGACAAGCTGGCAAAAAATGGCGGAAAATCCGTATGGTTCGGGCCTCCTCCAATTATTAACGGTGACGGTGAAAAGTGCCTGGCACAGTGGCAGGATATTTTTGGTGTGACCTATGAGTCAACTTATTTGCAGGGACAGATTGCCGCCGGGAAACGAATCGATTTTATAAATCAAATGAAAAATGTACCCTCTCAATACATTTTGACCGACTTTATGCTCGACCATGTTTATCCGGTGAAGGCCGCTGAGGGAACATCCCAACTGGCTTTTTGCGACAATAATCTTTTGGTTGGCACCGCTAAGGGCAATGCCTGGTATTTTGGATTCCGCCCGCGCGACGACCAGTCGGCAAGTTTAGGGTACGAAACCCGGACCCTTTTCGAATTGCTGGATAAAATCGGAGCGCATGCGCCAACCGGCACATTCCGGGATTTTAACGACAATACTGAACACATTTCCAGAACGACAGACTATCTCGCCACGCGCTTCCCCAACAGCGCTACCGTATTGGTGCGCCATTACCGCACACACAAGGAAACCTGGCCCGGTGGTTTCTCCCGGAACAAAGAAGAAGATACGCTGGTACTGGCTGAAAATCCACTGCCCGAAGACACGATTGACATAAAGGACTTTAAGGTCAACGGTCATGCTGTCACTTATAAAGGGCGATTAACTATGGCGTTCAGGATGAATGATGCCAGTGATGAATTGATTGCATTCGAAGGACAGAACTGCAACCGGGTCATCATCGACGGTAAATTGTATAAATTTTCGGATGCCCCTTTGCGAAAAATTGCCTTTGCCCCTTCGCTCAATACAGATAAAAATGAGTGGAAGGTTTTTGTCAGTGGCGGGACCAATGTAACCATCCCCTTAACAAAAGAGATGAGTTCCAAGGAAGTGAGTTTACTCGACACCCAAGGCAAGCCGGTTAAATTCCAAGTGGCTGATAATGCCGTTCAATTTCAGGTGAACGGCCAGTCAGATGGCAAATGGATGACACTGCAATGGTAAAAAACTGCCCGGGCCAGCGGTTTTGGCCGCACCCGGGCAAAAATTGCATAAGGCCACAAGCGCGGTTTCCCTAAGTATCACTCTTCTTTTATTGATGGATGCTGTTTGGGTTATATTTGAAAGATATTGGATTAATATTAAAAGTCATTTTATTGGGTTTCCGGTATATTGCAGCTTCTAAAAATCAAATCCAATTATGACTTTCATAAAAAAATTACGTTTCCTCTCTTTTCTGGCATTGGCATCCTCTGTCTTTACAGCTTGTAATGGTTCTTATGCCGATTTAGCCCCGGTAAATCTGCGGACTGAGTACAAAATTTCCCCGGTAGTTGATGTGAAAAATCCCCGGTTGAGCTGGGAGTTAAAGTCTAAGTCCAGAGGACAGGTTCAAACTGCTTACCAGATTTTGGTGGCCTCTTCGCCCGAATTGCTGGCAGAGGGTAAGGCCGATCTTTGGGATTCGGGACAAGTCAACAGCAATGCTACCAACCAGGTGGAATTTGCCGGACAACCACTGCAATCAAGGACCGTTTGTTACTGGCAGGTTCGCAGTTGGGACAGGGATGGGAACCCAGGCGACTGGAGCCCCGTTGCAACCTGGGAAATGGGCTTGCTCGATAAAGCCGACTGGCAGGCCGTGTGGATCGGAAATGACCTGACAGCTCTCGGTAAAGGCGAGGTGTACCATTTGCCCCCTTCTCCGTTTTTCAGGCATGAAGCTGAGCTTAAATCAGGTGTGAAAAGCGCCCGTCTGTACATTACCTCGCTTGGTTTGTACGAGTTTCAGATCAATGGAAAACGTATCGGAAACGACTATTTTACCCCCGGATGGACGGACTACGACAAGCGGGTCTACTATCAGACCTACGACATTACTTCCTTCCTGGGCGAGGGCAAAAATGCATTTGGCGCAATTCTGGCCGATGGTTGGTATGCCGGATATCTGGGTTACGCCCTGCTGGTTAAAAACCCTGTCGTCCGTGGCTTTTATGGCGATGTACCTCTTTTAAAGGCACAAATAGAAGTTGAATATTCCAATGGCGAGAAAGAGCTGATTGCCACTAATCAATCGTGGAAAACCAATCACGGGCCTATACTCGAGGCTGACATTCTCAACGGGGAAACCTACGATGCAAACCTGGAATTTGATAACTGGAGCCAGAAGGGTTTTGATGATTCTTCATGGAAGCATGCTACCGTTTATTCTGCCACAAATGACCGTATAATAGAATGCCATCCCGGCAATCCGGTGCAGATACATTCAGAAATTAAACCAATTTCGGTAAAGCCGGCAGAGGATGGAAAATTTATTTTCAATATGGGGCAGAACTTTGCCGGATTGGTGCGTCTCAATAATATCAAGGGAAACATGGGTGACACGATCACTTTGAGATTTGGAGAGATGCTTCATCCCGATGGCAGGCTAATGACAGAGAACCTGAGAAAGGCGCGTGCCACGAATACTTATATAATGAAAGGTGACCCTGCGGGAGAGACCTGGACACCAAGGTTTACCTTTCAGGGATTCCAGTATGTTGAGGTCTCGGGGTTTCGTTCGGCCCCTGATCTCAATGCCCTTACCGGACTTGTTTTAACGACCATGACCCCTGAAGTTGGTACATTTGAAACCGACAATGAGTTGGTGAATCAGCTCTACAGTAATATCGTCTGGACACAGCGTTCGAATTTCCTGGAAGTGCCTACCGATTGTCCGCAACGCGATGAACGTTTGGGCTGGACTGGCGACGCGCAGGTTTTTGTTCAGGCCGCTACTTACAATACCGATGTTGCCGCATTCTTCTCGAAATGGAATGCAGACCTGAATGATGCCCAGCGACCGGATAACGCCTATCCCATTTATGCCCCTGCTCCACCTGTAAGGGTAACCGATACCTATTCCCCTGGCTGGTCGGAAGCCGGAATAATTATTCCATACACGATTTACAGAACCTATGGCGACACACGCCTGATAAAAAGGTTCTGGCCCAATATGCTGGCCTACCTTCATTTTATGGAAGAAAAATCAGAGGGCAATTTGGTTTATAAAGAGGGCAGTTTCGAGGATATCAGTCCAAAAGGCGGGTTTGGCGATTGGCTTTCTATCGGAAAAAAGACACCTCCCGATCTGCTGGCATCCATCTATTTTGCCTATTGCTCCGGTTTGATGCATGAAATGGCGCTGGCTATTGGTGAAGAAGGCGATGCTGTCTACTTTAAAAAACTGGCTGCCGATACCCGGCAGGCTTTTCAACAGCATTATACCGATGGAGCAGGGCGGTTTATTACCGATGCTGCCATCTATGGCGATGGGGCAGGATATGTGGATGGCCATATGGGCTTCGATGGGCACACCCAGACCGCTTATGCCAATGCCATTTTTAAAAACATGCTTGATCCTGATAAAAAGGAAATTGCAGGAAAACATCTGGTTGATCTGCTCAGGGCCAATGACAACAAGCTGTCTACAGGGTTCCTCGGGGTCAGGCCTTTGTTGCCCGCCTTGTCTGAAATCGGCAGAAGCGACCTGGCATACATGCTGCTGTTAACTGAAGAATACCCTTCCTGGTTGTTTGAGGTTGTAAACGGTGCCACCACGATCTGGGAACGCTGGAACAGTTACATCAAAGGCAGGGGATTTGAAAACAATGCCGGTATGAACTCCTTCAACCATTATGCTTTTGGTTCGGTAAACGAATGGATGTTTGGCAACATGGCCGGAATAAAGACAGATCAGCCGGGTTACCGCACCTTTATCATTAAACCTGAAATTGCAAAGGAGGGTATTAACTACGTGAAAGCCACCTATCATTCCATTAATGGGGAGATTGTTTCGTCGTGGAAAAAGGAAGGAACCCAAATCAGCCTGGAAATTTCAGTGCCTGTAAATACAATGGCAAATGTGTTCATTCCGGCAATTAGTCAGGATAAGGTTCTTGAAAATGGCCAGGTAGTATCAAATAATCCGGAACTGAAAATAATAGGCTTTGCAGATGGCTATCTGAATCTGGAAATTGGTTCAGGGCAATATCAATTTATATCTAATGTGCAGTAAATCAATGTTATGGGAATGGGTTTATGTGACAAAAACAAATTTATCAGCAAGCAATTTGATTTGCAAATTTATAATTCAGTAGCTAAATGAAGACGATCCTGTTAACTGTTTTAATTCTTTCAGGAATCAGCGTTTTTGCACAGGTAACAACGCAAAAACAAACTGCAAATTCCTTCCGCAACCTGAAGGTCGACAACTGGGTGGTAACCGATGCGCTGGGCCGGAAGTTGCCTTCTTATGAAGAATGTGGCCCGGTAAAAAAAGACCGCTTTGTGGGCATGTTCTATTTTATGACCCATACCAATCCGGGAGGGAAAGGCCCATTTGATGTTACAAAAATCATGAAGGCGAATCCTGAGAACCCGCAGTGGGGTGATGGTTCTCATTTCTGGGGTGAACCTGAAACAGGCTATTACCTGTCGAATGAAAAGTGGATGATCAGACGCCATGCACAATTGCTCTCTGATGCCGGTGTGGATGTGATCATTTTCGATGTGACCAACGACCGCACATACCCCAATGTGTACATACCGGTATGTGAAGTTTTCACTGCAATGAGGGAACAAGGGGAGAGAACGCCGCAGATTTCATTTCTGGGCAGTGAAATATCGGTCAATACATTGTGGGACGAATTTTACACGAAAGGATTGTATGCCGAACTTTGGTTTCAATGGAAAGGGAAGCCGCTCCTT
>CAYMXK010000278.1:0-6536 GCA_964393915.1 uncultured Prolixibacteraceae bacterium | reverse complement strand
TAATGGACTTTTTTCAGCCTGATTTTTGAGAGAATCCCTGTCAGCAACGGCACAATAAGTTCAATCAGCGCTTCAGCTTCAAGATTAAGGTCTTCCTGAGGGGTAAGCAACTGATTGTCTTTGATGAAGATCTCAATCATGCACCGGAAATCATCCGGCAAAAGAAATTCTCTTTTCGCCCCGCTGGAGGTTTCAACAAAGCCATGGCTTAGAAATGCCCTGCTGCCGTAATTTATGCGCACCTGCACCTGGTCTGTTGACCAGGCAGCGTCACCGATCACTGCACAAACCCTTTTCAAAGCATGATCGGGACTTGTTTCGGTGGCCAGTATGCCAACCAGTCCGCTTATGAGCTTATTTTTATCGAAAATTGCCGGCAGACCAGCAGATTTTGTGAATTGTTCCCCCGATATTCCATCATTTGCCATGATTCCAAAAATAATAGATGTTTGCTTTAAACTGGCCAGTACAGGAAAAAAAAAAGTAGAATTGCCGTCAATACTACTCCTGCAAATTGAGCCCATACAAATTTAGCTGTTAATCTCTCCGATTATCAAAATAAGAGACAATGTTGTTGAGTTAAAAAGATAAACTGACTTGAAAATCATAAATCATTCTTAACTAAACGACACAGGGGAGGATGCACCGAAAACCAAAGAGGAAGCTAAAGTTCAGGTTCCATCACCAGGTTGGTGAATTCCCTGGTAACTTCGTAGTCATACTGGGGATATTCGTACATGGCCATGCGGGGTTCCGTCTGACCGATGGAATAACCATATATTCCTTCATACTCAGTAATGTCTTCTCCTATTTCCTGAAGTTGCTCAAGGTATTCACTGATCGATTTTGATTCGATGATGATTACCTTTTCCATCTCTTTCACTGCCGGACTGTGACGGCGGGTGTTGTCATGGTCAAATTCGAGGATGCGCCGGCCATACCGGGTTATCCCTACCACCCTGAAAGTCTGGCTCTTGCCTACTCCGGGGAGATTGAGGACATTACGGTCGGTAGCCAGGAAGGGCAGTTCAAAATAGTTGCGCATCGTATTTATTTTTTCCACAATGAGTTCGGGATGCTCAATGAGGTCTTTAATCTCGTCATACAACACGTCGGGAATCCTGCCCAGTTGCTTTTCTTCCAGCTGTTCCTGTACTGCCCGTGAGTTGGGTGCAAAATTAAAGCTGTTCTCCATATAGCCCTTCACCGTGAAGGTATAATAGGTGAGTACGCCAATATCGTTGAGCACCTTGCGCAATTTGGCCGAATGGCCTCGTCTGGATGCTGCTACAGTGAAGACCATTTGGTTCACCACCGCCCATCCGGCCGACAGGAGGAGTTTAATCGAACGGGCAGCTTCAGGGGTAACCTCCATGGGAGACTGAAAATGCGTCTGAATAACAAACTGACGGATACCGATTTTCACGGCCTTCTCGCGGAACTCTCGCAGAACTGCAACCAGTTCGGCAGTTATGCGTTGTGGCAAATAAACCGGCAGGCGGGTTCCGAGCCTGACGCGCATCATCTCAGCATATTTTTCACCCTCAGGCCGATGCTGATTGGCTTCCTTTTTCCGCATAGACATGTCGTACACGGCGTTTAGAATTTCCCTCAGCTGGTTGTCGGAACTCATGAGCGCATCGCCGCCGGTGATCAGGATATCACGGAGTTGGGAATCATTTTCGAAATAGCTCATCAACCCTTTGAGCTTTTCGCTCCAGGTGGGTTTTGGCTCCAGCTTGTCGAGGTTGAAATTGAGGTTGCCGCGCTGGAAGTCATACATCCGCTGGCAGCTGGTGCAGAGTCCACCACAAGCCCGTCCGGTAGTATCAGGTATAAGAATGGCCACATCGGGGTATCGCCTGTGGATATTATTATAGGGAGGCAAAAGCCATCCTGCCGCATTGGGTTTACCATGTTCCACCTTATCTTCCTTCTCCCAGGCCTCTATTTTTCCAAATTCATCAACTAATTGCTGGCTGTAGAGAATATAATACCTTATGGCCAGGTCGGCGCCAATGGCAAAATAGGGCACCCTTACATGGAGCAGCGACAGGTAGTAAGGATTCACGAAGAAAGGGATGCCGGCCTTCTGAGCATTATAAAGAATCTTCATGGTATCGGGATCGAGCGAGTTACCCAGCATTTCATTGAGGAGGTCAGGATCACGGATGGCCATCCTCAGGTGGAAATGACTTGTTTTCCACCATTCCAGCATCTGAGCATAGCGCTGCTCCCTGGGAACATCTTCGCTGAAATTGTAACGCGGGTCACTGATGTCACCGGTTTCCATTCTGTCAAGGAATACGCTGATAATCCGGTCGCGGTTTTCTTCCCTTAGCCTCACAATGCGGGGATCAAGGCCTGCGGGGAACCGGGCCATCCATTCCGCAGTTTTTTGGGCATTCGGCTCGTTGCGCCTGGTACGGCCGGTAAATTGTCTGAAGAGCTGAAGAATATCCTTGAAAAAACCGGGTTTTGCGCCACCGGTACCGAAGTTTACCGCGAGCCACACCATTTTTATGGGGTTCGTAATTGCGATTTCCCCGCCAATATTCTGGTCGATGTATTTTTCGCCGGCGTGATCAATGTAATCGAGCAAGCGGATGGCAGCGTAATCTTTCCATTTCAATTGCTGAAAAGTCTGGTGATCATGCTGCTTCCCCATATAGAAATGCCAGGCGGCGGGATTTTTCCTCAATTCAGGTTCAACCCATTCGCGAAGACCGTGTATGGCTTCCGTCTCATTTTTTGAAGAGCGCATAATCTCCTCCAACCTGGGATTCTCCTTTAAAAGTTCCTTGAGCAGCTTATGGGCCCTGACAGTAATGGCTATCTGATCGAGATAAGTTAACTTATTCATTAATTATGTATTATTGTTAAATAGAAAAAATCCCGTGAATATAGCAAATTATCAGCGGATTGCCAAGAAAAAACCCAATAACCTCAATATTAACTGTCATATTTCCAGAGAGTCATTTGTCCTGATTTTCTTGCATGGGCGCTTTTTTTTCTATCTTTGCGCTGATTTTTAGGAATTTAAAATTATGGCTCATAAATCAGGATTTGTAAATATTATAGGAAACCCCAATGTGGGTAAGTCGACCGTCATGAATGCGCTTGTGGGCGAGCGCCTTTCCATTATTACCTCAAAAATGCAGACAACCCGTCACCGGATCAAAGGCATTGTGAACGGTGAGGATTTCCAGATTGTTTACTCCGATACCCCCGGGATCCTGAAACCCAACTATAAACTACAGGAATCCATGATGAAATTTGTGGATACTGCCCTGATTGATGCCGACATCATCCTCTATGTAACTGATGTAGTGGAGGATGCCTCCAAAAATGCAGATTATATTGAACGCATACGCAAATCGGACATCCCGGTTATTGTGCTGATCAACAAAATAGACCTTTCCAACCAGGAGACTGTGATCAGCCTTTTTAACTACTGGACAGGTATCTTCCCTGACGCAACGGTATTTTCCGTATCGGCCACTGAGAAATTCAACATGACGCCCATTTTTGATCGCATTATTGAGCTTTTGCCCGAGGGAGAGCCTTTTTTCCCGAAGGACGAACTGACGGACAAGAGCGAGCGGTTTTTCATGCAGGAGATCATCAGGGAAAAGATACTACTGCATTATCAGAAGGAGATCCCTTATTCTTCAGAAGTGGAGGTGGAAGAGTTTAAGGAAGAGCCCAATCTGATCAGGATAAGAGCCCTGATATACGTGGAACGTGATTCACAAAAAGGAATAATAATAGGCAAAAGTGGCTCGATGCTCAAGAAAGTGGCCACCCAGGCCAGGCAGGAAGCTGAAGAATTCTTTGGGAAAAAGATCTTCCTGGAGGTCTATGTAAAAGTAGACAAGGAATGGAGGGAGAAAGACAGCTCACTTCGCAGGTTCGGGTACCATGCAGAATAACATCATCTAAAAAAAGCAATTAATCATGAGTAGAATAGCTGCCATAGTAGGCCGCCCCAACGTGGGCAAATCAACCCTTTTCAACCGTTTTGTTGAATCGCGCAAAGCAATTGTCGACGATGTATCGGGTGTAACCCGCGACCGCATCTATGGGAAATGCCTCTGGAACGGCATTGAATTTTCAGTAATTGACACCGGAGGATACGTTGCCAACTCCAGCGATATCTTTGAGGAGCAAATCCGCAAGCAGGTACACCTGGCATTGGATGAAGCCGATGTGGTGCTGTTTATGGTCGATGTGGAATCGGGCATTACAGACCTCGATGCAGACATGGCCAACATTATGCGCCGCACAAAAAAGCCAATTCTGATAGTAGTCAATAAAGTTGACAACCACCAGAGGGAGCCAGATGCACAGGAATTTTATGCCCTCGGGCTGGGTGAAATATTCACGGTCTCCTCGATGAGCGGCAGCGGGACCGGGGAGTTGCTGGATGAAGTGATCAGAATATTTCGCGAGAAAACAGCACAGGAAGACCTTGAGGACCTGCCGGCATTCCAGGAACTCCCAAAGTTTACAGTTGTGGGCAGGCCCAATGTAGGCAAGTCATCGTTCATCAACGCGCTGATTGGTGAAGACCGTAATATCGTCACGGAAATTGCCGGAACCACGAGAGATGCCATCCATACCCGCTACAACAAGTTTGGGCACGACTTTATTATTATCGACACAGCAGGACTCCGGAAAAAGGCAAAAGTTACCGAAGACCTGGAGTTTTACTCCGTACTCCGGTCGGTCAGGAGCATTGAGGAAGCCGATGTGAGCATCCTGATGATTGAAGCCGACCGCGGGTTGGAAGCCCAGGACCTTAATATTTTCAACCTCATCATTCGCAACAGAAAAGGGGCGGTTATCCTGGTCAACAAGTGGGATTTGGTTGAAAAGGACAATGCCACCACCAATAAATTTCAGAAAGAAATCAGGGAGCGGCTGCAGCCTTTTGACGATGTGCCGATTGTATTTATTTCTGCGCTGACGAAGCAACGCATCCATAAGGCGCTTGAGACTGCCATGGCAGTGTACAATAACCGGATGAAAAAAGTCAAAACTTCGGAACTCAACGAAGTGATGCTGAAGGCCATCGAGGCTTATCCGCCACCTGCATGGAAAGGGAAGTACATTAAAATCAAGTATTGCACCCAGCTGCCCACGCATACGCCTGCATTCGCGTTTTTTGCCAATCTGCCGCAATATATTAGGGAGCCCTATAAGAGGTATCTTGAAAACAAGTTGCGCGAGAGCTTTGATTTTTCAGGGGTGCCTATCCAGGTATTCTTCAGGCAGAAGTAGTATACCATATTGGGGGTCGGATATCCTTCAAACCGAAACCGGCTGATCGGGCCTCACATTGAGGGGAAATGAGCATGGTTTTGTCAAATAAGCCATAGGGCATTAAATTCTCATTTTTTTCTACATTTGTTGTTCAATGCAAAACAGCATGGAGAACAAAGCTAAACTGGAGAAAATATTACAACAGCTTTTCAATGATGATAAAACCGCCCTGGAAGAGCTTTTCAATTACTTTTATCCGAGGTTATATAATTTCTCCAGAGCTTTCCTGAAGCTGGAAGAGGGCATTGATGACATTCTGCAGGAGGTTTTTCTCAAGATATGGGTCAACCGCAGGAATATCAGAAGTGCCGACACCTTCAATTCCTATATTTTTACCATTACCAGGAACCTGTTGCTCAATGAACTCCGCAGCAGGCTGAATGAGCAGAAAACCAGGGATAAAATATTTAAGCTCAGTGTCGCCGAAGAATTCCTACTGTCGGAGCAGATTGAATACCAGGAGATGAAGGAGAAGGTAGATCAGATGGTGGCAACCTTACCCGAAAGGCAGCGCGAAGTATTTCTTCTGAGCCGGAAAGAAGGATTGTCGTACAAAGAGATTGCCACGAAGCTCGACATTGCCGAAAAAACGGTGGAATACCATATTAGTCAGGCCATTGGAGTGATTAAGAAAAAAATGAGGGATATGGGATTGCTGGGGATGCTGTATTTCTATTTCTTTTTTTAGGGGATGGCCACTGATTGAAATTTAAAAAAGAAGCCACTGATTAATATAAAAAAAAGAGGATAGCCACTGATTCACAGATTGATACTTAAAGAAATTGATGGCCACTGATTCACTGATTGATTTTAAATGAATTATTGCCACAGATTAATATTTGAAAGATCGAAGGCCACTGATTCACTGATTAAAGAATGAGAATCTGTGATTACAGCCGATTTCCATTATCATCCACAATCAGGGGCAAAGTGCCGATTAGCCAAACTCAAGAGGCGCATAGCGCCGGCATTATGGTAGCAAAAGGCGCCCCCCTATCCTACCTGCCCCTCCCTTCGAAGCTCTTACCTACCTGATTACTATACACGGACAGGTGCAAAGCACCCCGGGGTTCGGCTCCCCCGATTCAATCGGGGCACCCACCGGATTGCGTGTTCCCGCTGGCTTCGGCTACGCTCAGCCACCGGGTTACCGTTATGCCACCGGATTGCGGCGATCTCTTCCCTTTTTATCAATCTGTGAATCTGTGGCT
>CAYMXK010000277.1:0-6544 GCA_964393915.1 uncultured Prolixibacteraceae bacterium | reverse complement strand
GAGTGGAAATACCTGTGGTGGCTTATTCAAATTGCGAAACGGTTGAGTTGTTCCTGAACGGCAAATCGCTGGGGGAAAAGCAAATGGAGGGTAACCTCGATTTGGTCTGGCTGGTTCCCTATGAGCCCGGAGTTTTAGTGGCAAAGGGTAAACGCAATGGTGAAGTGGCGGCAATTAAGGAAGAGGTAACTGCGGATGCACCCGCAAAAATTGAGCTGCTGGCCGACAGGGAAACAATAAAGGCCGACAGACGGGACGTTGTGCATGTTGAGGTGAACGTAGTGGATAAGGAGAATAATTTTGTCCCGGATGCTTCAAACAGGATCAACTTCAGGGTGGAAGGAGAGGCTGAGATAATTGCGGTTGACAATGGTGATCCCATGAATGAAGAGAGTTTTATCAGTCCATCCCGTAAAACTTTTAACGGAAAATGTCTGGTTATTTTGAAATCTACGGGAACAGCAGGCGAATTTACTCTATATGCTGAATCAGACGGTTTGGAAAGTGAAGCGGTTACAATAACTTCAAAACCAGAGTAAAATACCTTTTCGAGGAATCTTTAGTGGTTGTCCAAATTTTGACCTTGTAATAATGAGTAAACTTAAATAATATGAATATCCTGAAACCAATAGTTTCGTTAGCAATAATTGCATGTTCTCTCGTTTTTCTTAGTTCTTGTCAGAAGTCAGAAAAAACGAACAAATCCTCCCTGAAATTATGGTACCGTCAGCCTGCAGATGCAGAAGCAACTGATAATCCCTACACCTGGAAAGGCGATCCCGAATGGCTGAAAGCCCTGCCGCTGGGCAACGGTTCCCTGGGTGTTATGGTATTCGGAGATGTCAACAGGGAACGTATTCAGTTAAGTGAGGAGAGCATGTGGTCGGGAAGTCCTGATGACAACGACAATCCGGAGGCTTTTCCTGCATTGGGTAAAATCCGTGATTTGCTCTTCCAGAGAAAATACAAGGAGGCGCTGGAGTTAACCCAGCAGACCCAAATTTGCAAAGGTCTGGGATCGGGGCGTGGCAACGGCGCAAAAGTGCCCTTCGGCAGCTTTCAGACATTGGGCGATTTATGGCTTGATTTTGAAAAGCAGGAGAGTTATGAGAATTACCACCGTGAACTCGACCTGGATGATGCCATGGTCAGGGTCTCCTACACCCAGAATGGAGTCCAGCACAAAAGGGAAATTTTTGTAAGTTACCCTGATCAGGTGATGGTTATGAGGCTGACGTCTGATACCCCCGGCAAAATCTCTTTTAAGGCCTCTTTAAGCAGACCTGAGAAATACACGGTTACATCCGAGGAAAATCAGTTGGTGATGCACGGGGCACTCAACGATGGAAAGGGTGGGGAAGGTCTTCAATACATGACACGCCTTTCTGCAGTAAATAAAAAGGGAACGTTGACCTTCAGGGATTCCAGCCTGGTCGTTAATGATGCAGATGAGGTAACCCTTTTTCTCACCGCTTCCACAGACCATATCCTGGAATATCCACATTACAAGGGTCGGGATTACAAAGGAATTACAGATGTTAATTTGCTAAAGGGGAAACAGAAGTCATTCGGGGAGCTGTTAAAAGCCCATAAGGAAGATTATCAGAAGTACTACAAAAGAGTGAGTTTTGATATAACGGGTGAAACCCCGGATACCATTCCGACTGACATCAGGGTTCGTAATTTCGCAGGATCAGAAACGGACCCCTGGTTGACAGAGTTGTTATTTCAGTATGGCCGGTATCTGTTGATATCCTCCTCACGGCCAGGCACCCTGCCTGCCAATCTGCAGGGTTTGTGGTCAAATAAAATTCAGACTCCATGGAATGGTGATTACCATACGAATGTAAATGTTCAAATGAACTATTGGTTGGCTGAAGTAACCAACCTGGGTGAAATGCACCTTCCCTTATTTGACCTGATGGAATCACTTCAGCAGCCGGGTGCAAAAACAGCAGCAGTACACTACAATGCAGGCGGTTGGGTAGTGCATCCGATTACAAATGTCTGGGGATATACATCACCGGGTGAAGTTTCCAAATGGGGAATGCATGCCGGAGGCGGGGCATGGCTGACCACACACATTATGGAGCATTATTACTTTTCTTTAGACACCGCTTTTTTGAGAAAAATGTTCCCTGTTGTAAAATCGTCGGTGCAATTTTATCTCGACTGGCTGGTGCCCGATCCTGTAACCGGAGAATTGCTGTCGGGCCCCTCGGTATCGCCCGAGAATACATTTATAGCGCCTGATGGTGGTGTAAACCATATCAGCATGGGTCCCGCGCACGATCAGCAGGTGATTTGGCAACTTTTTAAAAACTATGCCGATGCTGCCAAAGCCCTGGGAATTTCAGATACTTTTTTGCAACAGGTGGTTAAGGCCCAATCAAAACTGGCGAAACCGAAAATCGGATCAGATGGCCGTTTGATGGAATGGAACGAGGAATTTGAAGAGGCCGAACCCGGACACCGGCATATTTCACATCTGTTTGCATTGCACCCCGGTTATCAGATTGATATTCATGATACTCCGGAGCTTGCCCATGCTGCCGTAAAATCCCTGGATTACAGAATTCAGCACGGAGGAGGCCATACCGGATGGGGCGCCGCCTGGTTGATCAGCCAGTATGCCAGGCTCGGGGATGCGGGAAATGCCAAACAAAGTTTGAATACGGTTTTATCAAAAAGTACAAGCACTAATTTATTTGGCATGTATCCGCCTTTTCAGATGGATGCCAATTTTGGCACCACGGCAGGAATCGCAGAAATGCTGATACAGAGTCAATCCGGGGAAATCCGGTTGCTGCCGGCTTTGCCAAAAGAATGGGTAAATGGAGAGATAAGCGGGCTTCGCGCCAGGGGCGGATTTGTTGTTGACATGAAATGGGAATCAGGTGAGCTGAGTTACGTGAACGTATATTCTTCAAAGGGAGGTCTTTGCCAGCTTAATTACAAGGGTGAGAAAACCGTTTTTGAAACTGAGGCTGACAAGAATTATTCTCCCGAACTCAGAAAGGGAAAAATAATATCCCCCGGAAATACCACTTATTACATTAATCCGGAAAGGGATGAAAATGAAAAATCCGGTTTAAAGAAGAAGCAGGCCTGGCGCAACTTCGGCCATGTTAATCAAATGCAGTTTTCGCTGGGCGACAGGATCGAAATTACTTCTCCGGGATTGTTCAGTCAGACGCTGATGCTGACCGGGAAAGGGCTGGAGGATAATCCGGTCAGGGTTCATTTTGCAGAAGGGCGGCATGATTTTTTTACTGAAAATGCTTTCAGGCAAAAGTATCATATTTCCAACACGAATTCAAGTCCGGAGAGTGGCAAGGCAGTTGGATGCTAAGTGGTAAGGAAAAGTGACAATAGTTATCCGGTAATAAAATTCTAAATGGCGATAAAATGAAACGACCATGAATAACTAATATTCACAAACGAGTATCATTATAATTTTCATGGGAGTTACATCGAATACCTTTAAAAACTAACAATTATAATGAGATGAAAACTACAACCATTTTACAGGGAACTTTGCAACATCATCGTTTTTATAACCTTCTTAAGCTGATAACGTTATTGCTGCTCTGTAATTCATTGCAACCTGCTTACGGACAGGAAAACAGGTATGCAGGCCTGCGCCCTTATGAACTTGACTGGGCAGGCCGGTATGAAGACGACCATGTGCCTTTCATTGATTTTGAGAGGGTTGAAGCCTGGACTATTGATGCGAAAGATGGTTCCGCTTCAGTAAATCGTTCTAATGAAGAAATTATCTGGGACGATTATACTTATAAAATTTCTTATAAAGCGAATAGCACAGCTGCAAGTTTTGTTATCCGTCCACCCCGGCCGCTCAATATCTCAGAAACCTTTACCGCAGTAAATATGTGGGTTTTTGGAAATTACAGGATATGGAATGACAATGAAAGAAAAAGACCAATCTCAAGACTCAGCATACTCTTAGAGACAAAATCCGGAGAATCTTTTGAAATTCCTTTTTCAAGAGACCTGGATTTTGGAGGATGGTATCTTTTACACATAAGACTGACGGAAAAACAACGTAAAGCATTTGCTAATGGAGGGATGTTTAAAGGGTTCAGTCTCACGAATTGTCTTCCGGATAAGGAAGATGCCCTCTTTTTTGACAATCTTTCTTTTTATGAAGAAGACTTAACAACGCCACTTGACTACGATATTTTACCACGTCCGGGAGTTGATTTAGCACATGGGCAGGATTTGGGTGTCCATACCGGAGAAGAGCGTCTTCCTTTTCCGACCCGGGAAGAGACCATTTTACCCGAAAATATAAGTAACGATTATAAGACAAATGTATTTTTTGATGGAAACTCTTATATTCTGCGTTATAGCGGTGTTGATGGTGAACTTGAATACAGATATAAACCTGAAAAAGGTGATTTAAGCGATATTACAGCTCAGTGGATGGATGGAAAATCATCAGAGATAATTCCCATGGATAATGGGGGTGTAAAATTGAAAATCGATGACGAAGTAGATAGTTTAATTACAGAACGTTTTGGGAATTTCAGGCCAGGAAGAGAACTTTCCCGGGATCCTGAAATCATGCAATTGATTGATTGCGAAATATCAGGTAAAACTGTTGTAGCAAGATGGAAAGTCAGCTACGGGAATCAGATTGCCGAAGTGAATTATACATTTCAGATAATGCAAAAATCTCTTGTGACGGATGTAAAGAGTCTGGGTGGTGAGATTGAGAAAGTTTCTGTAGGCAAAGTAACAGGGGCCATAAATCCTGAATTAATAGAAGTGCCTTATTTAACGGGAAGACCAAAAGTACTGAAAATGGGAGTTGAAGATAATCCATTGTTTATGACCTCACTGGTTGATTATTATCGTACAGGCTCTTCGGGTTTATATTTTAGCGGGGGAGAAGATAAAAGTGGGATATATTGTAACGGAGGTTCTTATTATGTGCCAAAAACGAACGGTAAAAGGAATGATTGCTTCGAAAGACTTTTCCTGACAATTTCCCCGCGGTTTGAAGAAACACTTCCAACCATTCCTAATCCGGTAGCTGTAACCCGGGACGACGCTGCCAACTACCTGGTTTGTTATTATGCAGTTTACGACAGGGATGAAGATTATGAATACTGGAAGAATGCAGCGCGCTATGGGATAAATAAAGTGGTGATGCTCGACTGGGAAGTCTGCTGGCGGGATGATGCAGAAAGTTTTACGTTCCGTTCAAGTGCTGCGCCGGGTAAAGGTGGTGATGAGGATCTGATCGAATACGTCCGTAAAGTCCAGGATCTGGGTCTACGTTATGCGCTTTATAATAATTTCGTTGACCATGCCCCTGTGAACGCTTTGTGGGATGAAGACATAGTTGTTCGCCTACCCAACGGGGGATGGCAACAGGCATGGTTTCGTACCTATACTGCAAAACCTGCGAAAGCAGTTAAATTATCCCGACAAATATCCAAGGTGGCAAAGCACAAATTTAATCCGACAGCAGGGGGGCCTGATGTGCACACCGCAGTAAGTCCATACTCCCGGGTAGATTATGATGAGCGTATGCCAGGCGCCGGAACCATGATGACACAGTTTTATTCTTACGGGCAACTATTGCTTGAACAGCAGGAAATCTGGGGAGGTCCAACCTACAGCGAATGTCACAATGGTTATTACTATAGTGGTATGACCACAGGAAGCGGTGCTTGTGACGGAACCGCTTATGATAACAAATACTGGCTTGTGGATTTCTACCTGAGTAAGATGCAACCCATTAGTTGTCACTGGAGTCTTGGAATGGGAGAACGAAATGATGAAGGTGCCGATCGCTATTTTGCCAGGACCATTGCTTATGGAATGCCGGGCGGATATCTGGGAGGCTGGCGTCAGCCATTTGATCTATTTTCTGTCCGAAGCTATTTTATGATCCAACAATTGCAGTCATACTATTGTAAGGCATTGATCAAAAACATTCAATATGCCAATAGAAAAGGAGAATTACTGGATGTATCGGCTGCTATTGCTACAGGAGCTCATTCACGGTCGCAATTAAAACTGGAATATGATAATGGCCTTGAAGTTTGGGTGAATGGCAGCAGGGAGGAGACCTGGAAAACTCCATTTGCTGATTTACCTCCATCGGGTTATTACGCAAAGTTGCCCGATGGAGAGCTGGAAGTATTCAGTGCTGTTAAAAATGGCAAACGAGGCGACTACGTGCACTCTTCTGCATATGATTTCATTGACGGCCGCGGAACCTGGCTGGAAACGCCCTGGGGGGCCAGCGACGGACAGCTGATTATCCTGAAGAGGGACGATGGTACACGTGAGATTATACCGAACAATACAGATAATTTTGCCATTGTCATTGACGAAAAACCAAAAACCATTGTTGCCCTGGACGAAAATAGGGAAGAAATGGAACAGACAAACGGAGAGCTGCGAAATGGGTTGTTCTATATTCAACCCGTAAAAGAGGCAATAAGCTATTTGCTGAAATTCTGAGCACAATTTTCGGGATCACAACTATTCAGGTCTTTCACAGACT
>CAYMXK010000276.1:4295-6574 GCA_964393915.1 uncultured Prolixibacteraceae bacterium | reverse complement strand
GGCATGATCCTGCTTTCAGGCTGGAAAGGGGAGACTGATTTTATCGATCCGATGTGCGGCTCGGGTACATTGCCAATCGAAGCAGCCCTGATAGCCCGTAATATCCCTCCCGGAAAGTACCGCAAAGAATTTGCGTTTATGTCGTGGAAAGATTATGATGAAGAATTGTTTGAAAAGATTAAAGCAGAGGCAGAACTTAAGGATTTTCAGGGGAAAATTTATGCCTCCGATATCATTAAAAGCAACGTGTTGGGAGCGCAGAGCAATGCACGTTCGGCCCGGGTTTTTAACCTCATCCGATTTCAATCATCCGATTTCGGCGGACTGGAAATGGACAATGTTAAGGGAACAATGATTATCAATCCACCCTATGGAGAAAGGTTGAGCGGCAATGAACTTGAACAACTTTACCAAATGATCGGGGAAAAACTTAAACACCATTTTTCAGATAACATAGCATGGGTATTATCATCATCACCCACCTTAATAAATGCTATCGGGCTGAAACCTTCCAGGAAAGTCAAACTTTTAAATGGTGCCCTTGTGTGCAGTTTTCAACAATATGAACTGTTTGCGGGAAAGCGAAAAGATTTGAAAAAGAGGACCTGATTTAACCATTTAATGGGCAGAATACAAGTAGTTCTACCCATTTAAATTGTTGTAAGTTGTGTTCGTGTGCAAGAATCGATAAATATCTAATCTTCGCGTGTATCGTAAACGTCCATTTCTTTAGTTCTTAATTTCTCAGTGGTTTCACCTCCACGGATACTTAGCATTTCGAAGTTATTGAGGATTTCAAAACTAGAATTGTTGCTGAAATTATTTTTTGGGTTGAAATTTTTATTCGTTTTCATATTTAATGGGATAATAAATTAAACTTTTTATACATTCACTCTCTGTATAATATCCCTTAAAAGGGGAAAAGGTAACCCATGAAATTTGTTTTTTTTTAATTTTTTTTTAAAAAAATTGTAACTATCTGAATTTATGCACCTTACAAGAAAGATATATTTTGTATTTTTAATTGGCATCTTCCTTTTCACTTTCCATTCCAGTGGTCAGCAGGGCGAAATAATACAGGATAGTATAAAGGCAGTTGAACTTTTCAGAAAGGCGGTTGAGCATGGGCGAAACATGGATCCGGAGAAATCCCTTGACTATTTTCGGCAGAGTCTGGAGTTTCGAAGATCAGTTTTCGGAGAAAAACATTACCGGTTAGGGAGCACATACATGGGGATGGCGATTCAGTTTAAAAATCTTTATCAATTGGACAATGCTTACAGATATTACCGGATTGCAGAGGAAATGTACCTGTACAATGCTCCTGAAAACGATTCCAGATTGGGTGATATATATTCCAATATCGGGAATTACTTCAGAATCAAAGGAAATTACGCTGAAGCTATAAGATATCACCAAAGAGCAATCAGCATTTATGAGACATCGAAAGATATATCGTCTCCGCGGAATTTCGTCGCATTTAATTACAACCTTGCCGAGTGCTACCATCTCTCCAACCGGGAAGAAGAAGCGTTGCAGATTTTGAACAGGTATTATGAGCAAGGATCATTCGATCAGAAAATCCAATATGCAAACCTAAAGGCAAGCATTCACTTTTCATTAAAAAACTTTGATACATCAAAATCGATTGTAACCAGTCTGGTTACTTCAATTTTAACTAAGTATGGGCAGAATGATTACGATCTGGCAGACCAGTATATCATTTTGGGACAGTTCTTCCTGAATGTTGGCCAACAGGATTCAGGATTGGTTTATATGAAAAAGGCGGAACCGATTTATGAACGATACGACAATAACGAACGTGACATAGGAGATCTTTATAGATTAATGGCTTCGGCCTGGGCTGGAAAAACCATCAATTCAATCTCTATCCCGGAATTTCAAAGGGAAAAATCACAAAACCTGCATATCGCCATTGATTATTATTATAAAGCATTAAAAATATTAAACGACAGCATTGGAAGTGAAAGCCTGGACATTGCACAACTGGAAAAAAGCAATTTTCCGGTTTCCAATCTTCAGATACTTACAGAATTGGGCAGTGCCTGGCAACAGCTTGCCTATCTGCATAAGGAAAAAACCAAAGATGAAAAAAAAGATCTCCTTTGCAAAGCATTGAACGCCTTCACGACCGCAAGCGATCTGGCCATTCAGATGAGAACCAGTTTTATTTCGCAGGAGAGCAAAATGCTGTTCGCTGACTTGCAACGCTCCGTTTTCTCCTATACAATTTCGACAGCCTACGAATTACATAACCT
>CAYMXK010000276.1:0-4195 GCA_964393915.1 uncultured Prolixibacteraceae bacterium | reverse complement strand
TCTTGAAAGAAATTTCAGTGAATACTACGATCTGAAATACAAAAGGAGGCAAATGCCGGTAAGCGAATTACAAAAAAAACTTAAACGGAATGAAGCACTTTTAGAGTTTGTAATAAACCCGGAAGAGCCGGGCAGCGATGCAGGAAGCATTTATGTATTCGCAGTTAACAAGAATAGATTTCAAATCAGAAAAGAAACATTTAACGAAGAAACCCTCACGCAAATTGAATTACTGCAAAGGAACTTATCGTCAACCCAATTCCTGAACGAAGGGTTGGAAGGGTTCACAGCCTGGTGTGATGCCTCCTGGTTTGTCTACCGTAAGCTGATGGAACCATCACACGAAATCTTCCGGAACAAACGGCTAACCATTGTACCGGACGGGATTTTAAATTATTTACCCTTTGAAGCTTTGCTGACACAAAAATATGAATCCAAACATATCCATTACCACAATTTGCCTTATCTGATACTTGAATATCCGGTGAATTATGCCTATTCGACAGAGTTATATATCCTGGGGAGCAGACAAGCATCTAAATTAAAGAAACAAATACTGGCCTTTGCCCCCGATTATTCCACAGCCCTTTACCCGGATGAATCCATAACCCGGCTTGCCGTCATTCCAGGTATTCTGGAAGAAGTCCGATACCTGGGAAAACTGGTCGGAGCCAGGTCATTTCAAGGGTTAGAGGCTACGGAAGCAAATTTCAGAGAAAACGCTGCGAATTTTGATATTTTGCATTTGGCAATGCATACCCTGATCAACGATTCATTGCCAATGTTCTCCAGACTTGCCTTTTATCCGGTAAACGATGGGGGCCTGCACAATGACGGATGGCTTAACACCTCTGACATTTACAATATGGAAATTAAAGCTAGAATGGCTGTATTAAGTGCTTGCAATACAGGGAGCGGAATGCTGCGCAAAGGCGAGGGTGTTGTAAGCCTTGCCCGTGCTTTTCTCTATGCGGGATGCCCATCCGTGGTAATGACCCTGTGGGATGTTGAAGACCGTTCGGGGACTGAAATCATGAAGGAATTCTACCGGAACCTGAAAAACGGAAAAACAAAGGACAACGCTTTGAGGCAAGCCAAACTTATGCACTTAAACAGGGCAGATCCGGTGATGAGCCATCCCCATTTTTGGCTTGGGTACATTACCATTGGCCAGACAGAATCTTTATTTCCGGGGAATGAAATCTATTTCTTCGGGACAATAATTGTGATAGCATTATTGCTGATTATCGACCAGGTAAGAAAAAAACTGGCCCGCAGAAAGCAGACCAGTTAGTTTTGTCGATATTATTTTTTCAAGCTTTTCATTAAGATGCCGGCTTTGTTTTTATAAAAACCTTCCCGGGCAATAATTGCTTCCATTAAAAACTTAACCTGTTCAATTTCGCCAAGATGAAGAAGACAAAGCCCCTTATACCATTCGGCCTGCTCATAGAAAATATTATCCCTGTGCTCGATTATTTCGCTATAAACCACAACAGCATCCGAAAAGTCATGCAGCTTTTGATGCGACGCACCTTTATAAAACAGGGCCGGCAGATTGTTGTTGTCACGATCGAGTACCTGCTGGAACGTGGCCAGGGCTCTATCAAAATCTGCATTGTTATAGTGTTCAAATCCGATTGAGAGTTGAGAATTAACATCAGGAACGGCCGATCTGAAAGATGTTAAAGCTGTTGGAGCATCTTCGTAAAATTGAGTGAGATGATCCGATGGAGATACCATATATCTAATCATAACTGACAATCCCAAAAGCAGAATAAAAATGGCTGCAACGGTTCGAAACCGGTGAACTCCCTTAATTCCGGGCATCATTGATTTTTCTTCGGTTATTTTAACATTCTGGGTCACATTCCTGAGCATATCCCTAAGTTCAGCTACATCGTACTCAGTCAGGGCATTATCGACCTCTCGCAATAAATTTAATTCTGCCCTGAGGTCCTGATTACCGGAAATTTCATTCGCCAGAGAATCCCGGCTTTCAGATTCGAGTTCACTGTGCATAAACTCTTCAAGATTCTGAAGAGTGAAAGGAGTGGATGTCTCCTTTTCCATCATTATCTGAATACTTTCCCTTAATTCATAAATATCTTTTTCAGCCAATGCCTCGTCAAGATCAATTACAAGCTCAACTTCCCGGTTTAATAAAGGATTTAATGACATTTCCAGTTCACACGACTCCGCTTGCCAGGCTGTCAAATTTCCATCAATATAGTCTTCGATTTCCTCCAACGAAAATTGATGGGAATAGGATGCCCCTTTGCTTATCTGGTTTAAACTTTCACGAAGACTGATTACATCTGATTCCTGCAGAGCAATTTCCAAATCGGCCCATTCGTCCGAAGCAATTGCATCTTCAAAGGGCTCATGCTGATCTTGTTGATTATGCTCTTCTTTGTAAAATTGGTGAACCACCTCGTCGCCGTTTCGGTGGTGGTTGTTCAGATGGATCCTGGGCAAAGATTCGGTATTCCCCAGCAATTCTTCCAAACATGGAAGTTTATCAGGGAAATATCCTGATAAGTTCTCATCTGCAAGATTAAATTTTGCTGGGAAATTTTTGGAGACTTTTGTTTCTTCCTTGAAATGAGCCTGGATTTGCTCTCTCAGTTGGTGAACATCAAATTCTGTGACAGCGTCTTCAATTTCACTGAATAAAAGTGAATCGTCCGTCCTCTGCTCATTGTGCGTTTGTCTTTTCTTAGGTGTCAACATTCTATTTTTTTTTGTGCTATCCGGATTCATTCTTTCAAGCAATCTGGAAATTTTTGTTTCACGTATCATCTTCAAATATTTTTTTATATTCAATATCTTGCTTTATACGTTCGATAAGAAGTTCTTTGCACTTAAACTTTCGGGTTTTTACATATTTGTCGCTCTTAAAACCCATTATTTGAGCAATCTGCTTAATGGGAACTTTATCAAAAAATAATTGCAGAATTTTCTGACAATCGGTACTGATATTCTTAAAATGTTTTTGATAAAGAAGAAATCTTTCATTCTTTTCCACTACGGCAACAAGGTTATCATCATAAACGTCTTCCTGAAACGGCAGAGAATCGGAGATTTTCTCCTTCTCCAGCTTTCTTCTTGAAAGTTGTTTAAGCCATAAAAACCGGCAAACAGAAAACAAATAAACTTCGAAAGAACGATTTTCGAACAGAAGGTCATTTTCCTTCAGCTTGCGATAAATTATTATAATCGCTTCCTGAAACACATCGTTGACATCATCTTCGTCGCCCTGGTTCTTTCTAACGAAAGAGTTCACCTTATAAAAGTATTGTTTATAGATGAAAGAAAGGACAACATTGTCGTGACGAAGGATACCCTTCAGGATTTGTTCATCCGTAAAACTCTTCATGTTCTATATATTAATTCCCGATAATACTAAAAGGTAACCCATGATTTTTGCATTTTTTTGAGTTTATTTCTCCGCAGATCAATAGCTACCTAATTATCAAATGTTTATTACAAAAATATTTTTCCGTTTTTTTCAGACTTACGAAATTAGGAATTATTAAAATATAATATTGCAGAAGAAAAAATAAAGTTGTGTATTTGGTATTTTGGCTAAAAAAACAAAAGGATAGATTCAATAATCTATCCTTTCTCTTTAAACTAACTAACCTAACTAAACCTAAACTTATGAAAATAAACGTACCGCAAAATTAAGAACTTATCAGTTAAATAGTAAAAAAAATCTGTTAAATCATGTTAAAGATTACAAGAGAATCCGACTATTGGGCAACAAATGTATATCTGATAGTCCCATGCTGAGGGTTAGACGCGGTGTTGTCGGCGTTAAACTGAGTACGTTGTGCAGCCTCCATAGCATACAAATAAATCTGTTCATCGGTAATCGAACTGTTTCGTCGTGAATTGGCAGAAACAACCCTCCCCTGCCGGTTAACCGCAATATCTACAATTACGGTCCCCCCCCCTTTGGTTAAATAAATAGGAATAGGCAGACGGAGATGGTAACGATTGTCAAGGATATACTCAATATTGCTGTCGCCAGTGTATATTATGTTTTTTATAGAGTCAGGCTCCATTCCATCTGTTACTTGTTCAGGCATCTTAATTTTCGATAAATCGGGGATTTCTTTTGATAATTGCTGGTTCACATCAGAAACAAGGCGCTTTGCATTATCAATTTCCTGTTGGTAAGACTCATCAA
>CAYMXK010000275.1:0-6596 GCA_964393915.1 uncultured Prolixibacteraceae bacterium | reverse complement strand
TGGATGACAAGGACAAATATTACAGCCTCTGCACCAAGGCCATAACACAATGCGCTGAACTGATGGATCGTGTGTTAATTGCCGACATACACCTTGACATAACCAAAAAGGGAGAGGTACCGTTCGGGGATGTCCAGGCTGAATTCCGGACCAAGATCGGCAACAACAACCTGAGTTATGCTGCGGCTTACTATCCGTGGCTGCGCACCACCCTCACCTATTTTATAGATGAGACGGCCATCAAGGTCATCCGGGGTTCCGGTGTAAGCGCGGATGAAATCAAAGCCAATACAGTTCTGCGCAAATACCCCGCCGAAGGATCGGCAACTCTGAGCGCCGCAGATGCTGAAAAATCGACTTATCACTGGCAGAGCAGCATATATTCACTGATTAAGAAAGAGCTGGACAAATTCAGGATAATTGCCCCACCGGCTCCGCTGATTGCAGGGGTATATGCTTCAGTCGACAGCAAGCGTGGTGTCTGGAAGGCACCGGCCAACGTGAGCCTGAACCTGGTTAAGGAACCTTTGGTTAAGCTGGACGATGAAGACCAGAAAGACATGAACGTTACAGACTCGGGTAAATCGGTCAACGCGATCAGACTCTTCACAGGCAAGGGAATTATGGTGTGGGGGGCACGAACACTGGCAGGCAACGACAACGAATGGCGGTATGTCTCAGTCAGGCGCTTCTACAATATGGTGGAGGAGAGTGTCAAAAAAGCATCGGAACCTTTTGTCTTTGAGCCGAATGACAAAGGCACCTGGACTAAGGTAAAAGCCATGATTGAGAATTACCTGGTGCTTAAATGGCGGGATGGAGCCCTTATGGGAGCCAAGCCCGACGAGGCATTCTTCGTACACTGTGGTCTGGGTGAAACCATGACAGCCCTCGATATTATGGAAGGAAGGATGATTATCGAAATCGGGATGTCTGTGGTCAGACCGGCAGAGTTCATCATCCTCCGCTTTTCGCACAAAATGGTGGTTTCCTGAATTTTGAATATAATTAACAGAAAATGACAACATACAAAACACCGGGCGTTTATGTGCAGGAGATATCCCTGTTCCCGCCGTCGGTTGCCGAAGTTGCCACCGCTATACCCGCCTTCATCGGGTACACGGAATTTGCGGTTAGCGACACCGGGAGCTCACTGAAACTGATACCCACCAGAATTAAAGCACTGGCTGAATTTGAAGTATTCTTCGGAAAAGGCTATGAACCTGCTGAATACATGGTAATTACAGATACATCGGTTAGCCCGCCGACAGTAGACAAGGTGGTGACCGGGATGCGGTTCTACCTTTATGAGAGCCTGAGACTCTTTTTTGACAATGGGGGAGGCAACTGCTACATCGTCTCGGTTGGGAACTATAAGGATGTCTGGGATTTTGACGCGGTTCAGAACAAATATACGGGTTCAAAAATGAAGGCCTCAGACTTCGAAGCCGGAATTAATGCCCTTGCAAAATATGATGAACCGACCCTGATCCTTTTCCCTGATGCGGCAGGACTGCCAGGCGATGACCGGATCGCGGAACTGGGGCAATTGCAGCAGATGGCTCTGCAACAGTGCGAAAAGCTGCATGACCGGTTTTCCATTATGGATCTCGCCGACGGGTTCAAGGCCCCAACCCCAACATTCAATCCATTTGATCATTTCAGGCAACACCTGGGTATGAACAGCCTTGGATTCGGAGCAGCCTATTATCCGTGGGTAAAGACCACTTTTTATCCTGAAACCGGCTGGAACCATCTGAGGTTCAAAGTAAAACCCGGCACACCTGAATATGATCCGGAGAGTTTGGCCAGCGCAGATCTGGATACACTGTTTGCAACCGATACGGAATACAATGTCTCCAAAACCAGAAGGGGAAACCTTGATCTCATAACCGGCAAGGTTGATCTGCTGAAAGGTTCTTCGGAATCAATTGCAAAACAGCTCGAAGACATGCAAACTGCCCTTGTGGCAGAAGCAAACAACGACAACCGGAAGACACAACTTACCGCCTTTCTGAAGGTGGTTTCCGACATGGCAGTTTTTCTCCCTGAACTTGAAACGCTGGCAGGTCCCGAACTGAAACGGACTATTGGTGTGCTTCAACAGGATAAAGCACTGCAGGATGCTATTGTAAAACTTTTGGAGACCGAGAAGAATGCTACGGTAGTCAACATTCTTAATAACAGCAACCTGGCATCAGTTACCACCAAATATACGCCACTCAATGAGACTATATGGACAGGTAATCAGAAAATCTCCGATATAGCGGCCGGCACCAAGGCTTACGCGGCAGATGCGCAGGCTGAGGTGGCAGCAGACATCATCAGCCAGAAGATTGCCGGGAAGCTGGAGGAGGTTATTCTTCAGTTGAAATCGGCAGCCCAGCTACTGAAAGACAGAGCCGAAGAAACCTTGCTGAACAGTCATCCCTTCTTCAGATATGCATCAAACCAGCTGAAAGAACTGATGAGGCTGGTGCCGGCTTCCGGGGCCATTGCGGGAGTGTATGCCACAACAGACAGGACACGGGGAGTGTGGAAAGCCCCTGCAAATGTAAGTCTCAGATCAGTAATCGGCCCGGCAGTTAAGATCGACAACAAAGAGCAGGAAGACCTGAACGTGCATACCACCGGAAAGTCCATTAATGCCATCCGCACCTTTACAGGTCGGGGCACCATGGTCTGGGGCGCCCGCACACTGGCTGGCAACGACAATGAATGGCGGTATGTACCGGTCAGAAGGTTCTTCAACATGGTGGAGGAAAGTGTAAAAAAAGCCACCGAACCATTCACTTTTGAGTCCAACGACAAGAACACCTGGGTAAAAGTGAAGGCCATGATCGAGAACTACCTCATCCTTCAGTGGCGTGCGGGAGCGCTTCAGGGCGCCAAACCCGAAGAAGCCTTTTTTGTACATGTCGGACTGGGTGAAACCATGACCGGACTGGATATACTCGAAGGCCGCATGATTGTGGAGATTGGCATGGCCGCAGTAAGACCGGCAGAGTTCATCATTCTCCGCTTCAGTCATAAAATGCCAGGAGGTAAAGAATAAGATATATACACAATAAAAACAAATCCATAAAAATTAAAGCTATGGCAAATTATCCATTACCCAAATTCCATTTTTCGGTACAATGGGGAGGCGAACGGATCGGGTTTACTGAAGTTACAGGTCTCACTATTGAAAATGAAGTCATCGAGTACCGTGAAGGGAACAGCCCGGAATACAATAAAATGAAGATGCCGGGTTTGCGCAAATACGGAAACATCACCCTGAAAAGGGGATCCTTTACCAGGGACAATGATTTCTTCAAATGGCTCAACACAGTTAAGCTCAATACAATTGAGCGCCGTGACCTTACCATCAGCCTACTGAACGAGGAACACGAACCGGTGGTGGTCTGGAAAGTAAAGAACGCCTGGCCGGTAAAAATTCAGGCACCCGATCTTAAGTCTGACGGCAACGAAGTGGCTATCGAGACCATCGAACTGGCACACGAAGGACTGGTTATTGAATACGCTTAGTTTAAGTAGATGGCTCAGAAAGATTATCAGTATCCACCGGTCAGTTTTCACTTCAGGGTAGTGTTTACAGGCCTTGGCGACACAGACATTGACAGCAGGTTTCAGTCAGTTTCGGGGCTAAGCATCGAGATGGAAACCGAATCCCGGAAGGAAGGCGGAGAAAACCGTTACGAGCATGCCCTGCCTGTACGGTCGAAGTTTGCCCCGCTGGTTCTGAAGCGCGGACTGGTAAAGAATTCTGCCCTGCTCAATGAATGGTGCAACAATGCTTTTCAGTCGCTCGATATCAGACCGGTCGACCTGACCATTTCGCTCCTGAATCCGGAGCATGAACCCCTGATTACCTGGAACGTAAAGCATGTCTGGCCTAAAAAGTGGAGCCTGAGTGACCTGAATGCCGAGCAGAATGCGCTGGCCATTGAAACTTTTGAACTCCAGTATCACTATTTCACCATTACAAAAGGATAAAACCATGCCGATCGAAATCAGAGAACTGAATATCAGGGTAAGCGTGGCTCAGGATCAGCCCGAACAGGGTTCTGCTGCCAGCGGTCAGCAAGGATTTGGACAGCTAACCGACAAGGAGGAACTAATTGCAGAATGTGTTGAACAGGTGATGGAATTGTTGAAACTCAAAACTGAACGGTGATGTCAAAAAATGTCACAAAACTGAAAATTGTCTCCTACTCCGATGCCAACCGGAAGAGTCCGGGAGAAATCATGGAAGTCCAGGTTAACCCGGAGAGCTATTCCCAGAAGATTACGGTGAAGTTTTCCGACAAGCAGGCTCCGGGCACCACGGGGAAACTGCCAAAATTCAGCAAGATGGAACCCCAGAAGCTGGATTTTGAGCTGCTCTTTGATGCCACCGGCGTTATCAACGGGGAGCGAAACACCATCACCGGGGTGGAAGAAGAGATTCACCGGTTCAAAAGGCTGACGCTGGAATACAAGGGCGACAAGCACCGTCCGAGGTTTCTGAGCATTTATTGGGGAACCCTCCGGTTCGACGGATGCCTGGAAAGCCTTGACATCACCTACAAGCTGTTCAGGCACGACGGACTGCCGCTCCGGGCTGTTGCAAAAGCAGGGTTCATCGGCGCTATTGACGATGAAAAACGCATTGCCAAAGAAAATGCCAGTTCACCCGACCTGACACATGTCAGGACGGTAATGGAGGGCGATACCCTCCCGAATATGGCATTCAGAATTTACGGTGACCCGAAATACTACACCGAAGTAGCCCGGGCAAACGGACTATCCGATTTCCGGAACCTGAAAACCGGGGATCGCATTTTTTTCCCACCAATTGAAAAATAGCTATGACATTTAGAAGGCAGGTTCCCACCACGCAGTCCGCGTCAGTTGTCTCGACCGTTGTTCTTATCAACGGAAGGGAGATAGAGCGCACCTGGCAGGTTGATTCCATTACCATCCGGAAGGAGGTAAACCGGATCTCCTGGGCGAAAGTGGTATTGCTTGACGGGGACCCTTCGGCAGAGAAGTTTTTGGCCAGCAACAGCGCCCTGTTCATTCCGGGAAAGGAAATCGAAATAAAATGCGGATATCAGCAAGATTACCAGACCCTCTTCAAAGGGATAATCACGCACCACGGCATAAAGGCCAGAGGAAACAATTCCACCTTAGTGATCGAATGCCGCGACCTGGCGGTAAGGATGACTATCGGTCGAAAAAACCGCGTATTTACGGAGATGAGCGACAGCAGCATCATTGAGGAGATCGCCGGTCAGTACCGGGGGATGGCAGTTTCGGTCCAGCAGTCGTCGGTGGTACACAGGCAAATGGTACAGTTCAGCAGCACCGACTGGGATTTCCTGGTTACGAGGGCTGAAGCCAACGGAAAGATATGCCTTTCCAATGACGGCCGGCTGGAGGTGAAGACACCTGTGCTGGCTGCACCTGTGCTTCAGCTGTTGTATGGTGCCACCATCCTGGAGTTGGATGCCGAAATTGATGCACGCCACCAGACCGGCGAAATAAAAGCCCGGTCGTG
This sequence comes from uncultured Prolixibacteraceae bacterium, assembly GCA_964393915.1. Taxonomy (GTDB): domain Bacteria; phylum Bacteroidota; class Bacteroidia; order Bacteroidales; family Prolixibacteraceae; genus UBA1413. Next base: position 1,054 of record CAYMXK010000275.1, on the reverse strand, counting down.
GAACAGCAACGACCAGGAGATTACTGAAGGCACCGGAAACACGCCTTCATTTGTAACACCCGGCAATCTTTCTGAGGAAGATCTGGCACTTACGGCTTCCCCGCCGGAATTTGAACTGAAGCACGGCGGCCAGCTTTCCGAAAGTGAGTTGACAGCATGGAGCAGTGCAGAGGTTCAGAAACAGCGGCTGGCGAAGGTCCGCGGGAGAGTGCGGTGTCGTGGCACCCACCTGGTCAGGCCCGGCGATACCATTGCTATCGGCGGACTGGGCGACCGGTTCAACGGTGAGGTTTACACTGCTGCAGTTCAGCATTTTGTGGCAGCCGGAGACTGGCAGACCGACCTGCAGTTTGGCATGGATCCAGCACGGTTTGCCGATCAACACATGGTAAGTTCTTCCCCTGCAGCAGCCCTGCTTCCTTCGGTAAGCGGACTGCAGACCGGAGTGGTAACTGACATTCAGGATCCGCTGGGCGAGGAACGGATCAGGATAAATCTGCCCCTGGTCAGTCCCTCCGGAGAAGGAATCTGGGCCCGCCAGACCAAACCCGATGCTGGTAATGACCGGGGGTCACTATTCCGGCCCGAGATCGGCGATGAGGTGATTGTTGGTTTCCTGAATGATGACCCGCGGTATCCCATTATCCTCGGCTCTGTGCATAGCAGTGCCAATCAGGCACCCTTTCCAGTTGATAGCGAAAATCGCGAAAAAGGATTCGTGACCCGCACTGGTCTGAAACTGGTCTTCAATGATATGGAAGAATCTGTAACGGTGGAAACACCCGGAGGCAGGAAACTCATAATCAGCGACGATGACGGCAAAATCACCCTGACCGACGGAAATCACACCATTGAAATCAGTGACTCGGGAATTGACCTGAACAGCAGCGGGAGCATAAATATTACCGCAGCCACCGAGCTGAATCTCTCGGCAGCCACCCTCGTCCTGGCCGCCAACTCGTCGCTGCGTCTCGAAGGATCGGCCGGCGCCGAGATCGAGTCGACCGGCGTGCTGACTCTTAAAGGATCTTTGGTTAGAATCAATTAAAATGAA